>JAEXJU010000284.1 GCA_023448955.1 Bacteroidota bacterium | reverse complement strand
GGATTTGACAGCCCGCAACTTAACACTTTATTTGTCGATAAAAACTTGAAATATCACGGATTGATTCAGGCATTTTCACGTACCAACAGATTATTGGGCGAAAAGAAATCACAAGGAAACATTGTTTGTTTCCGTAATCTGAAGTCTGCAACCGATGAAGCGGTGACTTTGTTTTCCAATAAAGAAGCGATTCAGGAAATTATCATTTTGCCGATTGAAGATTATATTGAGCTTTTCAATTCTGCTTTGGACAGTTTAAAGATGGTTGCTCCTGAAATAGACAGTGTCAACAGTTATCAAACCGAACAGGAAAAGTTTGAATTCATCACCGCTTTCCGTGAAGTAATGCGCGTTTTGAATGTATTGAAATCATTTGCAGATTTTGATTTCAATAAGCTGGAAATAACTGAATATGAGTTTGAAGGATATAAAAGTAAATATCTTGATTTGTGGATTGAAAGAGATAAGTCACCTGAAAAAGGGAAGGAGAGCATTCTTGATGATGTTGATTTTGAACTTGAGCTGATTCATCGTGATGAAATTAATGTAAGTTATATTCTCTCACTTTTAGCCAATCTTACCGATTCAAATCTAAAAGGTGATACGTTAGAAAAAAAGAAAAAAGAAATCCGGGATATCCTTTCCGGTGATGCAAAACTCCGAAGTAAAAAAGAACTGATCGAAAAGTTCATCGAAGAAAACCTTCCTCATATTTCAGACGGAGACAATGTGAACGAAGAATTTGAAAAGTACTGGAATAAAGAAAAAAACTCGGCTTTCGAAAAAATAGCAATCGAAGAATCTTTAAACAAAGACCGTTTCAGAGATGCTATTGATGATTTTCTTTTTACTTCCAAAACTCCTAAAATAAGTGACACTCTAAAGCTGCTTGAGATAAAACCAAAGCTTACTGAACGCAATAATATCGGTAGAAGAATTATTCGGAAAGTGCAGGATTTTGTGGAGGTGTTTATTGATGGGGTGGCGAGTTAAAATAAAATAAGCTATTATCGCTTAGAACTATTTAAAGATTTAACTAATTCCAAATCTCTAAGTTTAAATCTTAACAAGTTTAAACACTAAAGCAAATGATTGAATATTAATGAAATTTTCAGAATTTATAAATACAGTAGATGTCAATGATTTTAATAAATGGTTTGACACTAAAAAAGATAAAGATTTAATCTTTGGGAAATCAGAAGTTTGGAAATATAATATCAAAAAGGAAAATAAAATTTTTCCTTTCAAAGTTGCTCTCAAAACATATTTGAAAGATAATAATCTTGGGCAATTAACTGATTTCCAATCCAACTATGATAGTCGTTTTCGTTTTTGTGAAAAATTTGGTTTCCAAATTCACGAAGATTTGGTTTACGACAGAAAAGAATTAGAAGCATTTAAGAAATTCTATAATAAAGAAATCTATAATAATTCTCTATTTCAAAATTATGTAAGTTACTGTTCAGAAATGTTGCATAATTGCAATGCCGAAGCCTATAATATTCGAACTGCAATATCTTCATCAGACAGAGACGCCATGGTTTTGATGGGTCAACGACCTATCGTTACTTTTTCTAGAAAAGGTCTTAATTACATAATATTATTGGTTGACAAATCTTTTAACTTATCAAATATTCCGCACAAAATAATATATGAATTTCAAAAAACGGATAACAAACACTTAGTAGAAATACATATTGAAGATTGGGAAGATATTCCGAAAGATTTATTGGAACATAATAAGAAAGAAGCACTTTTACAGTACAATCAGATTAAAAATAAGAAAATTTCCCAATGGAATCAAGCAGCAACTACTACCAACAGTGTTCTGAAATATCTGATTTTTGAAAATGTAAATGTTGAAAAATTTTTGGATTCAGAAAATAATTTTTCGGACGACAACTTTGAAGGATATCAATTATTTGATGATTTTGAAAATTGGTATATTAACAAGTATAGAAGAAATTTGGAAACTACGGTACATTCTCAAGTTTTTGGATTTCTGTTTTTGGTTGCAAGTCCAAAACATCTTAATCTTTTAAGTGAAGATGGTTATCAAAATTATACTCCAGAAACTTTACAAATATTGAAAAATGAAATTCCAAATTCTGAATTTCAAGAATTAAGATATCTCGAAGAATTTATAGATGAAAAACTAATGCTAAAAAAAATGAAATATCCACTCAACCACATCCTCTACGGCCCTCCGGGAACCGGGAAAACATACAATACCATTAATAAAAGTTTATCAATTATAGAAGATAAATCGGAAGATGAAATTAATAAAGAAAGCAGAGATGTTCTAAAATCAAGATTTGATAATTATGTAAAAAATGGTAGAATAGTGTTTACTACATTTCATCAAAGTATGAGCTATGAGGATTTTATTGAAGGAATAAAACCTCATACAAAAAATGAAAAAGTAACGTATTTGGTTGAGGATGGTTTATTTAAACAGATTGTGAAATCTGCATTGTCGGAATATCTGGAAGCTCCTGAAGTATCAAGTAGTGATGAATCATTTGATACAATTTTTAAAAATTATATTGATTCTATAAAATCTTTTAGTGGAAAGAGAGAAGGAATTTTTACAACTAAAACAGGTGTGGAGATGATGCTTGTTGATGTTAATGAAAACTCACTCTTGATAAAATATCTTTGGAGTAATAAGAAAAAAGATTCCGAAGGACAACACACCTTTAGTGTTACAAAAGAAAAACTGAAATTGGTGTTACAAGAAGGAGTAGATCCTGCCAAGGTTAAAAATCTCAAAACAGAATTACACCCAATTGTTGGTCACATCCATTGCGAACTTTTTGCTGTCTATAAATCTTTTTACGATTTTGTAATAGCTAACAAAGGAGAGTTGGAGGCTGTACACTTCAGCTATAAAGATCAAAATTATAAGGATGTTAAGGAGCAATTTGATTTGTTAGATGGAGAAACTATTAAAAATAAAGCGGTTGAACCTTTTATTCTTATAATTGATGAAATTAATAGAGGCAATGTTTCACAAATATTCGGCGAACTCATTACATTAATTGAAGAAAGCAAACGTTTAGGAAATGAAGAAGAATTACAGGTAACTTTGCCTTATAGCAAAACCAAATTCGGAGTGCCATCCAATCTCTATATAGTTGGCACAATGAATACCGCAGACCGGAGCGTAGAAGCCCTGGATACTGCCTTAAGAAGACGTTTCAGTTTTGTGGAGATGATGCCTGATTCTAAGGTGGTTGAAGAAAACAGTTTTCAGATTTTCCAAGAGTTCAAATAATGCAGAAGATCAATGAGAGAATAGAACTGCTATTAGATAAGAATTATAACTTAGGGCATTCTTACTTTCTGAAAGATAATTTAAGGTCATCCTTCAAAAATGAGATCATTCCTTTACTACAGGAATATTTCTACAACGATTGCGGCAAAATAGGTTTGATTTTAGGAAAAGGTTTTGTGAGGGAAAAAGAAATTTCCAAAGCCAGTCAGCAGAGTGTATTCGCAGATTTTGAGACGAGAAACGAACTTGATATCGCAAAATCTTATGAACTGATTCCCTTTGAAGACATTAATTTTAATGCTGCAATAGAATCGTTATTGGGTTAAGATGTTAAGGAAAGATACCTTTCAGGTTTTTGAACATAGCTTTTTACCGATTGGTGAAAGCGGGTTTGACAATCGCCATTTTGTAGCGCTATCCAAGCTCAATGCCCTGCACAATTATCAATATTTTGATCTGAAACATAATGGAGTAGTGTTCAGGCAATTCGTTGGAGTTATCCAGGTCGATGGTTTGACCATTGAGATTCTGCCAAAGATTGACCGTTACGAACCGGAAAAAAACAAAACCAAATGGCAAAAGGTTTTAATTGAAATGCTGCGTGTCACCAAAAAACTCAAAATCCAGCAGGTCGGTCAGGCCAATGTTTCAAGACAATCCATCCACCTTTTGGATATTTACTTTGAGTGGTTTCTGAATGAGGTGCAATTGCTCATTCATCAGGGACTGATCAAACAGTATTATAAAGAAACCGGAAATGTAAAGGCGTTGAAGGGAAAACTGGAATTTGCAGGTCATATTAATAAAAATCTGGTTCATAAAGAACGTTTTTACACCACGCATCAGGTCTATGACAGAGACCATCTCATTCACCAGATTTTAGCTCAGGCTTTGGATATCATTGCACATCTTTCAAAAGGAACTTATCTGTACAGTCAATGCAAAACAGTACAATTGGACTTTCCGGAAGTAAAAGCTATTAAAGCCAGCGAAAATACATTTTCAAAAGTTCCAAAATCTCGAAAGACTGCACCTTACGAAACGGCTTTATCCATTGCCCGGTTGATTATTCTGAATTATGCACCCAACATTTCGAGTGGTTCGGAGCAGATGCTCGCTTTGCTTTTTGATATGAATAGTCTGTGGGAAGAATATGTTTTGATTCGGTTAAAACAAACTTGTCAGAATCTGGATATGGAAGTTTATGGTCAGAATTCTAAACCCTTTTGGAACGGCATTACAATCCGTCCTGATATTATATTGAAGAAAAATAACGAGGTCGTTTTGGTCATCGATACCAAGTGGAAAAACATAGACCAGTCCCAGCCATCCACACATGACCTTCGCCAGATGTACGTGTACAACGACTATTGGAAAACCACAAAATCGCTTCTGTTATACCCATCCAATAACAGTGATCTGGGAATCTTCAAAAACTTTGAAAGTATAATTGACGGAGAAGAATACCATCGCCATCAATGTGCACTCGGCAGAATTTCGATTTTTAATGAGGAAAACAAACTCTGTGAAAAGCTGGGCGAAACAATATTATCCCAAATTTCACTATCTGAAATAACACTATAGTAATATTTGATATTCGAACCTTATCTGATAGACAAACACTGTAATTATCAGTAAAATTTTGGTTCCTTCTATGGTTAAGACAAACAAAATTTCCCTTTAGCTAGGGCAATCAATTCAGAAACTCCGCCGGCTGGATGCGTACACCATATTCGCTGCCGAGGTAAAGTGGGTTACCGTGCTTCTCGGACCAGAAACCGTCTAATGTATTGGCATTAAGACAACGGTAAACGGCAACGCCTTTATAAACTTTGCCTTCATCATCCTCATACCGGAAGTTAATAACCAGGAGAGCATCTTTAAAAAAACCAGTACCATTTTGGGTCTGGTCACCAATGGTCCATTGTGCCACTATCCGTTGGTTGTCATCCAGGCTCAGACTCAGAACGCCGTAATAAGCAGAGCCATTCTCGTCCTGGTTGCTTCCCTCAATGCTGTAATGTCCCACAAGTTCCTGT
>JAEXJU010000234.1 GCA_023448955.1 Bacteroidota bacterium | reverse complement strand
TTTGTGAGGCGAACAGAAAAGATGTGGAAGAAATCAAAAAAGATTACCTAAAAAACCTGAAAGTCAACTATGTCAATAATATGAGCGAGGTTATTAAGATTGCCTTGAAGTAAAATAACTTGACTTTACCAATAAAATATCCGTCCAAACCAGACGGATATTTTTATTTTATAAACTTGCCATAAGACAATCTTCACATAAGAAAAAATAATTAACTTAGAATTCAATAAAAAAACTGTGATTTATGAAATATGTTAAGTTTATTCTATGTCTTTTGTTTGGACTAATGTTTATCAATGCGGGACTAGATAAGTTTCTGCACTATATGCCAATGCCGGAAGATATGCCGGAAGAAGCAAAAGATGCGTTTGGAGCGTTGATGAAACTTCCCTGGCTGTTACCATTGGTAGGTATTGTAGAAATAGTTGGCGGTTTGCTTTTCATCCTTCCCAAAACGAGAGCACTTGGTGCTATAGTTATTCTTCCGATAATGGTGGGAATTTTACTGCACAATTGTACAGTAGCACCCGCTGCTCCAGGTATAGGAATTGCTGCCGTTTTATTTCTCATCAATCTATGGATGCTGATTGATAATCGAGAAAAATATAAAACTTTATTGAGCTAAAAAATGAAAGGGAAGACTATTCTTCCCTTTTTTAATTATAATTTCTCAATAGCTTTCAGAACCTGATCTTTCTCCGAAACTATCGCTTCCAGGTGATCCGTTTTATATTCCAGAAATTGTTTTGGTTCCGGAGCATTATTGTAAATAAGCTGGCCCTGCTCAAAAGGAACTGTCTTATCATTTTTACTGTAAATAAAGAGTTTAGGAAGTCCGGCAAGAGATTTTACATCTTCTTTTGCAGAATAAGGGGAAACAACAAATTTCTCGATAACTTCCTTGTATTCCGGCTTGAAAAAAATTGCAATATCTGTGAATGATGACATTCCGCCATCCAAAATCAGACCTGATAATTTCGATTGGTTATCTTTTGCCAGGTGCGTTGCGATCTGAGATCCTAAGGAAGCGCCATAAAGATAAATTTTGGTATTGCTGATGTCTTTTCTCAATAAAAGATAATCAAACATTTTCTGGCCATCCGCAGCCACATTAAGATGTGTTGGTTTTCCTGTAGATTTTCCGTAACCTCTCATATCGATCATAACAACCTGAAATCCTGCTTCCACCAAAGGTTTTGTCATAAACTGATAGGTTGATATATTGCCGCCTGCACCGTGGAAAAAAAGGATTGTTTTTTTGATTTGTTTTGACTCCGGCTTTAGAACAACTGCTGTTATCGTGTCGCTTTCAACCGGAAGACTTATGTTTTCAATGTTTTTGAATTCTAATGTTTTCATTTCTTTTTTAGGCTGATAGAATTTGTCATCCATCTGAGCTTTAGAGAAGAACGAAACTAATACTAAAAATAATGAGAAGAATAATGATGTTTTCATAGCTGTTGAATTATTTATTTGATGGTTCAAAGATAGAGCGGCAGGATCACTAAAAGAAATTAATCCTACTGAACGGTAAAAAACAACGACTGAATTGCAAAAATCTTTAATGAAACAAAAAAAGTGACTTCTGAATAAGTCTCTTTAAATTATAATCAATCAGTTTTAATCCTTCAATCTGGCGATGACATCTATTCCGCCTTTGGTCTTGTCACCAATCGTACAAAGGATCTCCGTATCAAGCGGAAGGAAGACATCCATCCTGGATCCGAATTTGATAAAACCAAACTCGTGTCCTGCCTTTGCTTTATCTTCGATGTTACAATAGAAAACAATTCTTCTGGCTACATAACCGGCAATCTGGCGAAAAACCACCTGATGATTCGTCATACTTTTTACTGCAACCGTCGTTCTTTCATTTTCCGTAGAAGACTTTTCGTGCCACGCTACCAGATATTTCCCCGCGTGGTATTTTTTGTAAGTGACATCTCCGCTCACCGGATATCGGCAGATATGGACATTGAGCGGCGACATGAAAATAGAAACCTGGATGCAATTGGCTTTCAGAACCTCATCCTCAAAAACTTCTTTTATCATCACCACTTTACCATCAACAGGCGCCACCACGTTTTCCGTATGATCCAGAATTGCTCTGTAGGGAACACGGAAAAACCAGAAAATAAGTCCTAACATTATCAAAAGAGGGATCATAATCACCAATGACCAGAGGTGCAGGTAATAAATGGAAATTGCTCCGACAAATGCAATAAACAGTATTGCAACGATCAATGTACCTTTTGATTCTTTATGTAATTTCATATCGTTTCTAAAATAATTTTTCTAAGATAAAATAGAGATAAATAACCGGCGCACAGATTATGAAGCTATCTAATCTGTCCAAAACACCACCATGACCCGGAATAATATTGCCGCTGTCTTTGACTGCAAAACTACGCTTTAGCTGACTTTCTACCAAATCTCCTAAAGGTGCAAAAACTGAGACCAGCAATCCGACGATCATCCAGTTTCCTCTTAGTTCCGGAAAATAGTGTTCTACAAAAAATCCTAATACCAGTGTGAGAACTACACCACCAGCGAATCCTTCCCATGTTTTTTTAGGAGAGATTTTAGGCGCCATCTTATGTTTGCCAAAAAATTTTCCTGTGAGATAAGCAAAAGTATCGCTGCTCCAGATCAAAACAAAAAGCATAAACACCTCTAGTGTAAAAGATTTTTCCGGGTCAAGCGTGCTGAATTTTGGCAATCCAAGTGCAAATCCGAATGGCAAAGCGAGATAGACTACGGTAAAAATCAGTTTTCCATTCTCAAAATAAAGCTCTTTGGGAAACTTAAATAATGTGATGGCGGCTATTGGAATCAATGCCAGAGAAAGCATCTCGCTCAGATTGACATCGAAGAAAAAACCGTGATAAAAAAAACGTTTCGTGAACCTGTAGTAGATAAATGCTGCAATCGGGAATACGAGCCATTTATAGATACTGTTATCAAATTTCATGATTCTTATACATTCGAAAATGCCAACGGCAAATAAGAATGTAATCAGTCCATAAAAAAGATATTGCTGTTTGACTTCCGGCAGAAAGCTGCTGAAAAGATATTCGCCGAGCGGTGTGGTACAAATGGCTATTACCAGAACATAAACAAGTCCCGACAGTGAGCGCTGAAAGAAATTTTTATCCAAAGCTGAAATTTAATCTTCCAGCAAAAGTAAGAAAAGTTTGGTATTATCCTTATTAGGTGTATCCAATTTGGACTGACTTCCGCTTATTGAGGTAAGATTCTTAAGATTTCCTGCCCGTTTTACCTTCATCATAGCTTCATTCAGATTGCTGGCAATTTGTGAGACATTAGCCATAATAATGATTTTGCTTGGCAACCGGGAGGAATGATAATGCAGGATATTGTTATGAGACAGCATAATTCTGCCATCAAACGCTATCAGATACTCACAGGTAATGAAAGCGGCATCATTGTTTTCCGAAAGTTCAGGAGAATAATTGCATTTGATTACGTCAAGGAAATTTCTCAGATCCTGATCCCAGCAGAACACATCGTTAATCTGTTCTATCTTAATGATCTGGTTCAGGGTCTGCAGAGCTTCAGACTCATCTGCACAATAATTGAAGAATCCCCCGGAATGCGTAAAGAGCTGGGCAAACTTGTAGTCCAGATCTGCATCACGAAGTTGATCCGCCAGTTTGGTAACATCCGGCTCTTCTTCCTCAGACTGATTCATTATTTTATTAACGAATTTCTTGAACAGGCTCAATTACTGTGATTTTTTTTGTTTATTAATTACAAATGTAAAGAATAATTATAATAATCTAAAAACCAAAATATTGTTTTAATAAAAAAAATCCCGGCATAACCAGGATTTTTTTTGTATAAAATGCGATAAACTTATTTAACTCTCTGTATTTAAGACGTTTCCAGCATCTGCAGGATTATCTAAACTTGATACCGGTTTTTCTGTCAATTCCGGATCCCAAGCTCTTTTTCCGAAGATTTCTTCAAGATCTTCACGGAAAATCACTTCCTTATCCAATAATTTCTGCGCCAGCGCATCCAATTTGTCTCTGTTTTCGGTAAGGATATTAACTGCTCTTTGATACTGCGTTTCTATCAATTTAGAAATTTCTTCATCAATAACTTTAGCCGTCTGTTCAGAATATGGTTTACCGAAGCTGTATTCGGACTGACCTGAGCTGTCATAGTAAGAAATGTTTCCTACCTTATCGTTAAGACCATAAATTGTAACCATAGCCTGAGCTTGTTTGGTCACTCTTTCCAGATCAGACAATGCACCTGTAGATATATTTCCAAAAACCGCCTGTTCTGCAGCTCTACCTCCCAGTGTTGCACATATCTCGTCCAGCATCTGTTCTGTGGTGGTTAGTTGTCTCTCTTCCGGAAGATACCAGGCTGCACCAAGAGAACGCCCTCTTGGAACGATGGTAACCTTTAATAATGGTGCGGCGTGCTCCACCAGCCAGGAAATTGTTGCATGACCAGCTTCGTGGAAGGCCACTCTTTTCTTTTCAGAAGGTTTTATTGCCTTATTCTTCTTCTCAAGACCGCCGATAATTCTGTCCACAGCATCCAAGAAATCCTGTTTTGTAACCGACTCGTGGGAGTTTCTTGCCGCAATAAGAGCCGCTTCGTTACAAACGTTTGCAATGTCTGCTCCGCTGAATCCCGGTGTTTGCTTAGCAAGAAATTCTCTGTCGATATTAGCGTCTAGTTTAATCTTAGCCAAATGAACTTCAAAGATTTGTTTTCTCTCGTGAAGCTCAGGCAAATCAACATATATTGATCTGTCAAAACGTCCTGCTCTCATCAATGCTTTATCCAGAATATCTGCTCTGTTGGTGGCTGCCATCACGATAACATTAGTATCTGTGCCGAAACCATCCATCTCTGTAAGCAATTGATTGAGCGTATTTTCACGCTCATCATTACCTCCGGTAAAATTACCTTTTCCTCTTGCCCTACCAATGGCATCAATCTCATCGATGAAAATAATCGCCGGAGATTTTGCCTTAGCCTGAGCAAAAAGATCTCTTACTCTGGAAGCTCCCACGCCTACAAACATCTCTACGAAATCCGAACCTGACAAAGAGAAGAACGGAACTTTTGCTTCACCTGCCACAGCTTTTGCCAGCAATGTTTTACCTGTTCCCGGAGGACCTACCAAAAGAACACCTTTAGGAATTTTACCTCCAAGTTTTGTATATTTTTCAGAGTTCTTAAGGAAATCTACAACTTCCTGAACTTCTTCTTTTGCACCTTCCAAACCGGCAACATCCTTAAATGTTACCTGGATTTTATCCTTTTCATCGAACAACTTAGCTCTGGATTTTCCTATGCTGAAGATCTGACCGCCAGGACCGCCAGCGCCGCCGCCCATTTTTCTGAAAAGGACGAAATAGAATAACGCCATAATCCCGATCCAGAATAATGCTGTAAACAGCAGATCTGAGAAAAAGCCCTGGCTTTTCCCGAATTCTATTCTTGCCTGTTTAGGAAGTTTTGAGTTGATTATGTCAAACTTTTCCTGAAAATATCTTAAATCTCCATAAGTCAGTACAAAATCCGGACTTGGCTTCACGTTGATCATAGAAAGCGGATCGCTTTTCTTCTCGCCTTTTTGCAGTTCGGATTTAGCTTCTTTAGTAAGGTAAACATCCGCTTTAAAGCTATCTCTGTAAACCATTACTTCATTGACTTTGCCCTGCTGAACCAATCCGTAAAATTCTTTTTCATCTATATTTTTTACCATAGAATCTCCCAATAATCCCGGAAGAAATATGAGTAAAATAATTCCTAATAAAACTGGTATAAACCAATTGAATCCCTTATTATTCATTTTTGCTCTTTAAAATATTTATTGATGCCCAAATTGCATCTCTAGCTTTCGATTTTTGTGATCTTAGCATCGCCCCAAAGCTCCTCAATATCATAATACTCGCGGATCTGTCTTTGGAAAACATGCACTACCACAGAAACGTAATCTACCAAAACCCACATTGCATTTTCCGTTCCTTCTACATGCCAAGGTCTTTCTTTGATATCGTTTCTGACTTTTTTTTCTATGTTGCCCGCTATTGCAGAAACCTGCGTATTAGAGTTTCCGCTGCAGATGACAAAGGTATCTGCTACTGAATTTTCTATTCCTGATAGATCAAAGATCTGAATATCTTCTCCTTTTGTATCCTGAATCGCTTCTACGATCTTGTCGACTAATAATTGTTTTTCTGTACTTTTACTCATTCAAAAAAATTGTGTAATTGCAAATTTATTGATTTTTATCTATTTATCTTTTGTTTATTGCCTCATAATCTCATAAAGTTTTCATAAATGAACCGTTTAATCTATCTCGAAAATTGTTTTTCTACTCAAGACGAAATAATAAACCTCATTAACGAAGACGAAACAGCCGCCGTTTTTACCTTTAATCAAACCAAAGGCCGCGGCCAGTATGGTAATAAATGGGAAGTGATTCCGAACGAGAACCTTGCTTATTCTATAGCTGTAACCAGTGATGAGATAAGTATTTCCGGTGTGTGCCTCAATTATTATACCGCCATTATCGTCAGAGATTTTCTAGACAATCTGACAAAAGCATCTGTATGCATAAAATGGCCAAATGACATCATTCTGAACGGAAAAAAAGTTTGCGGGATGCTGATCGAAAAAACAAAAAAGTACGGTAAAGACTATTTTATTATTGGTATTGGAATTAATATCCTTCAAAAAGATTTCAGCAATCTGCCAAAGGCCGGCTCAATCCTTTCTGTTACAGGTGTTAATATTGATCTGATGACGTTTATTCAGGATTTTCATATTTACTTTATTTCCAGAATTATGAATATCCCGGCTGAAGAAAAAATTCTTGAAGAATATAATTTACATCTTTTTAAAAGGGATGCAATTTCCGTTTTTCAGAAAGACGAAATGCGACAAAATGGCATAGTTAAAAACGCTGACAATGGCGGATATCTGTGGATCGATTTAGAAAATGAAGGATTACAGAAATTCTTTCACAAAGAAATCGAAATGCTTTACTGAGGAGATTACTGATTGGCTCTCTTGATGTAAAGATATGCAGCTATAGGTGCAAAAACGATGTTTGGAAGCCACATAGCCAGCAACGGTGGTAATGTCTTATTCTCCGAAACGACATTAAGAACCTGAAAAGAAAATACGAACAGAAACGCCAAAGCAATTCCCAAAGCAAGATTCAGCCCGAGCCCGCCACGTTTTTTCTGCGAAGACAAAGATAATCCCAAGAAAGTCAGAATAATAATAGAAAACGGCATAGATGTCCTTTGGTACAGCTCGTTATAAAAAGAAGTAACATTGCTGTTTCCTTTCATTTTTTCCCGTTTTATCATTTCGATCAGTTCCGGTGTTGTTTTGTTCTGCGCAACCAAAACATCTGGAAATAGCTCCGATGGCGGCATCTTAAAATCCTGTATTTTGGACGTTCCATTTGCCAGCAGTTCTGTATCATCTTTTCTCACGGTTCTCTCGGAGAAATTATTTACCGTGAAGTGCTTTTTCTTTGGTTCCCACTGGATATCCATTGCTGTGATCTGATAGATCAGTTTTTTGTTTTTATCAAACCTCTGATACATATAACCGGAACCGCGGTTTTCTTTTTTATTGTAACTGTTTACAAAAATATATTCGCTGGGATTGAGGTTGGAAGCAATAGTTACATTACCCAGTAGCTTTTCCCTGTTCATCGAATTGTAGGTGTACGGCTCCAAAACATTTTTTTTGATGTTGGACCAAGGCAAGATGAAATGATTGAGCGCCAAGGTAAAACATGCAATAAGAAGCGATGTGATAAGATATGGTCTTGCAAATCTGTGAAAACTGGCACCGCTGCTGATGATTGCAACAATCTCAGTATTATTAGCCATTCTGGAGGTAAAGAAAATGACTGTAATAAAAATCAATATCGACATAAATGTCAGTATGAGATTCAGAATCCAGAACGGATAAAAATTCAGAAGAAAATAACCAACCGTAAAACCATTACTCTCTATTCTGGGTGTTTTAGATTGTACATCTACTACCAAGACAATAACAGAAAGCAACATCAGCATGAAAATGAGTGTTCCCAGATATTTTTTAATGACGTAAAGATCTATGATTTTCATAAAGTCAGGTAGTGGAGTTAGGTGATGTTGGGTGTTTGCTTGCTAATTTACTATAATCCGTTTTACGTTTCACGTTTCACTTTTTACTTCTTAAAGCCTTGTCTTCAACTGAGGAATAATCTGTTCTTTCCACTGGTAGAAATCTCCTGCTATAATGTGCTCACGCGCCACCTTTACCAGATCCAGATAAAACGCAAGGTTATGAATGGAAGCAATCTGCTTTGCCAGATATTCCTTTGCCACGAAAAGATGTCTTACATAGGCTTTGCTATATTCCTGATCCACAAAACTTGTCCCAAACTCATCCAACGGAGAAAAATCGGTTTTCCATTTTTCATTCTTCATATTCATGACGCCCTGCCAGGTGAATAGCATTGCATTTCTGGCATTTCTAGTCGGCATCACGCAATCCATCATATCTACCCCAAAACCAATGCTTTCCAGGATGTTCCAAGGTGTGCCAACACCCATCAGATATCTTGGTTTGTCTTTTGGGAGAATGTCTGTCACTTCATTCGTAATTCTGTACATTTCATCTTCCGGCTCGCCTACGGAAAGTCCGCCGATAGCATTGCCATCGGCTCCGGCTTCTGAGATAACTTCGGCCGAAATCTTTCTCAGGTCAGAAAAACAAGAACCCTGAACAATCGGGAATAGCCTTTGTTTGTGGCCATATAATTCTTTGTTCTCTTCGGTCCAGTTAATACATCTTTTCAGCCAGCGGTGTGTGAGTTCCATAGATGTTTTCACCGCATTGTAATCACTTGGGTAAGCAATACACTCATCAAAAGCCATAAAAATATCTGCGCCTATCTGTCTTTGGATCTGCATAGAAACCTCTGGTGACATAAAGTGCAGACTACCATCGATATGAGATTTGAACTTCACGCCTTCTTCAGTAATCTTTCTGCTTTTTGCCAAAGAAAAAACCTGATATCCGCCGGAATCGGTAAGTATTGGTCTGTCCCAATTCATAAATTTATGAAGACCGCCCGCCTGTTCCATAATATCCATTTTAGGACGCAGCATCAGGTGATAGGTATTACCAAGAATAATCTGTGCTTTGATGTCTTCTTTAAGCTCTCTCTGGTGCACGGTTTTTACAGATGCAACCGTTCCAACCGGCATAAAAATAGGGGTTTGGATGGTTCCGTGATCTGTAGTGATAACGCCTGCTCTCGCTTTTGATTCCGAGTTTTTTTCGATTTCAAAAAAATTCATTGTATGTAGTAGATTTCGTCTCCGGTTTTTTGCCGAACGTCATTCGTATGTTAATAATTCTATCTTGCCTGTGCCGGAACACCGTTGTTTTCCTTCAGTTTTTTATTGATAAAAGCTTCGGCCTTAGGATCTTTTGATACTATAATTGTCTCTGCCTTGTCCAGTATCTCTTTCATAGTCTCGGGATCGGTCATATAATATTTATAGCTGTCCGTAAACAGTTGCCCATTGATTTTATATTTTTTCAGGATAAATCTTGTGGCATTTTCTGTATTGATATTACCGCCTATGGTATAGCTCTGCTCATTAATGGCAAAATCTGCAATGATCTCAGACATTTTTTCTTCGGATAAAATATCTTTCGGTTTTTCTATTGCTTCTGTACAGGATAATGTACAGATCGCAAAAAATAAATATGCTATGAAATGTCTCATCCTATAACTTCCCGATTAAACTTTTCCATTTAAGATTCAGAACACCAAAAACAGCTTCCTGGATAATTCCGCCATTCATTTTACTTTCGCCTTCTGTTCTGTCCGTAAAGATAATAGGCACCTCTACGATATTAAGATTTTTCTTGAATACCCGGTATTTCATCTCAACCTGGAAACCATAGCCTTTCAGCCTGATCTTATCCAGCCCGATAGCTATGAGTGTTTCTTTCCGGAAGCAGACAAATCCAGCCGTGGTATCATGGATTGGCAACCCAAGC
>JAEXJU010000216.1 GCA_023448955.1 Bacteroidota bacterium | reverse complement strand
TTCTAAAACACCCAGTTTGTTCTTGATGATTTTTTCTTGTGTTGTCATAACTCTAATCTATTTTACAGTTGTTAATTTATCGCAACTGTCAGATTAAGTCTTGACTACTTCAGATAATCTGTCTATTTTTTCCGTTTCTGTAAGCAAAGGTATTATCAATCAAATTGAATATCTCGGACGTTCATTTGCTTCAAAAAATACTGTTAAATACAACGTAGTACATTTCGGTGACATTGTATATACTAAAAGTCCAACTGGCGAATTTCCTTATGGAATTATAAAGCAAAGTTTTATTAATGAAAATGTAGCCGTTTCTCCACTTTATGGTGTTTATACACCAAAAGATTTAAATGCGGGGATCATTTTACATAATTATTTTAATAGTCCTATAAATGTAAATAACTACTTACATAGTTTAATCCAGAAAGGTGCAAAAAATACAATCAATATTACTAACCAGAGGTTCTTAGACAATTCTATTTTTTTTCCAACCGATAAAAAAGAAATATCGAAAATTGCCTCGTTACTAAATGCTATCAACCAAAAAATCGAAATAGAAAAAGCAATTTTAACACAGATCAAAAATCAAAAAAAACACTTTTTACAGCAGATGTTTGTTTAAAAGTTTAAACAAACATCTGCTGTAACAAAAACTTTTTTTGCTCTTCTAATTGATTTAGAATTCCAACTTCTAAATCAATTTTTGAGAATATAAAGCTAAGGAAGGTTGCAATTTTTGTTTGTTCTTTTAGAGAAGGGAATACGATTATCGTTTTTGCCAATTCTGTTTGATTGATACTTGCTTGACTTACAGCTTGATTACAAATAGATCTAAAATAATTTCGAATTTTCACAGTATTCAAGTAATAGTAAAGGAAAAATGGATCTAATTCATATTTACTTTTTATACATAATAAGTTCATTCCATGATATAAATCCAAATCAGAATAAGCTATTGCTGTTTTTCCAATATGGGAAACACTATTAATATTACTGAATAAAATATCTCCTTTTTTGATCTTATAGTCGTCAATATTTCTATCAAAGTCTATGTGACCAATTTTGTTTAGATTGATTGTACCATCACTGATTGTTTCAATTCTTGTTACTTTGTATCCATAAGAATTATCGTTTTGTTCTTTACTTAATCCACTTTTAATATTGGTAACCTCTCCCAATTTCCTTTGTTCCCACTGCGGAAAAGAATTTCCATTTTCATCCTTCAGTTTCAATTGACCAGAAAATATTTCTTTGGTAATGGTAGTTTTTAGCACTTCTAGCTCCTCAATTATTTTGTTTTGGGTTGCTATTCTTTCATCAAGTAGACTAAACAAAGAAGCGATTGCATGCTGTTCTTTGTACTTTGGCAAATGGAGTGATAAAGAAGCTAATTGACTCGAATACAAATGTACTACGGAAATTCCTTGTGCAAGATTGGCTATTTCCAATTTCTTTTTGCTATTCAGATAATAAGATAGAAAAATCCCGTTGATTTTCGATTTGATAATATTCAAATCACCACTCAAGGCAACTCCAGATTTGATAACACAAGATGCAGTAGCAATGTCAATTGCCGTTTCCCCAGAAGCTGGAATAATAACATCATTCTCTTCACTTAAGATCAAAGTTGATGCATCTAAATTGGTCCTCGATCTTATTTCATTGATCACTTCTCCATAATGGGTATAAAGTTCCCCATATCTAATACATTCATTAATCCCATTTTCTTCAATATCACTTTTAGAAACTCCTTTTCCTTTTGAAAACGTAGCAATCTCCCCTAACTTCTTAGTCTCCCACTCACCTTCAAACCCCGGAAATCTCAAATTGGGAACCTTAGCACCAAATCCATTTGGAGGATTTGCTATCCTTAATCTTAAATTACTTTTATTTGAGATTCAATAAATAAAAATATAATGATTGAACAAAAACAACTTTCAGAAGTAATTGAATTATGGAAAACAAACAAAAAGCAGTATGTGAAAAAGTCAAGCTTTGCAGCATATATATTGTTGATAGAAAATCATTTGCTCCCAGTATTTGGTGACAATTTTGTATTAGAGGAATCTGATGTACAAAAATTTGTTTTCAAAAAACTAGAAGCCGGTCTAAGCCACAAGACAATTAAAGACATTTTGATTGTCTTAAAAATGATAATGAAATTTGGCGCGAAGAATAAATGGTTAGAATATACGCCATTTGACATCCAATTTCCTACAGAGCGTGAAAAGCATAATATCGAAGTGCTAAGCAGAACGGATCAAAAGAAAATAATGAACTACATTCAAGAGCACTTTACTTTCAGAAACTTAGGGGTTTATATCTGTTTAAGTGCTGGAATGCGTATTGGCGAGATATGCGCGCTTACATGGGAAGATATTGACACAGATAGCGGTGTCATCAACGTCAGGCAAACAATTCAACGCATTTACGTCATAGAGGATGGAAAGAGAAGAACTGAACTAATCCTAGATACACCTAAGACAAAGAACTCTATTCGGGAAATACCGATCAGCAAAGATCTTCTAAGGATTTTAAAACCATTTAAAAAGATTGTCAACCCATCCTTCTTTGTAC
>JAEXJU010000196.1 GCA_023448955.1 Bacteroidota bacterium | reverse complement strand
AAAACACGCCAGCAAATAAACCAGTCCGCTTGCGCCAATGATGCAGTTGTAATCCCATTTTCCAGTAACGAGATCAATGGGCGGAAGCATCCAAACCAGTAATCCGGAAGCGATCCAACCGATAATGAAAATCCGAAGCGCTATTTTGGAGTAAAACTCAAAAAGTAAAAATAACAAAACTGCCATAGGAAGAGAGTTTCCTATAATGTGATCCACATTACCGTGGAGAAGTGGAGCAAGCAAAACACCTTTCAGTCCTTGAGGTAAAAGTGGAATAATGGCACCATTGCAACCCTCAAAAAATCCGAGATTCTGAAGGATAAAGAAACTCCACATCAGCCCCAGCATAATAACAGGGACTAAAAATGATCTTAGATTTAGAGATTTAAAAAGCATTGGTTTTTCTTTCACAATTTTACAGCCAATTCTGATGAGAGGTAATTTTGTCCGTAAAAAAACTTTCGCAGATAAGAATTTGGTTATAAAGTCAGATTTTAGAATAATTAGATTTATTATTTTTGTTTAAAATTTGGAATTAATGAGAAAGGTATTGGTATTTGTAATTATAGTGTTGGGATGTTTTATGCACGCTCAAGTAGTGGATTATCAGAAAATAATTGATTCTATAGCCCAAAAGAAATGGGATTCTACATCAGTAGATCTGGATAGTCTGGCGAATCCCAGAATTGTAGATATCAGATCTATCAAAAAAGATTCAGTTAAAATTACTAATAATGTGATCATTATCCCGAACTCTAATGATGCAAGTCCGCTTACGCCTTCTTCAATCCTGACATTGCCGACACTGAAACGTTGGTTCATTTTCGGACAGAATAGTCTTGTATTTAATCAATCTTCTTTTGCTAACTGGTACGCCGGTGGAAATAATAATATTGGCGTCATTGGTAAGGTTAATTATAATATTGTTTATAAAAAAGACAGACATTACTTGGATAATAACATTCAACTTGGTTACGGTTTTGTCTCATCCACGGGACAATCTACCAGGAAAACAGATGATTATATCAACCTGATGACCAATTATGGCTATGAGTTGGCGCAGCATTATTATCTTTCTACAGGGTTTCAGTTTTTATCACAGTTTACGGCAGGATATAATTATTCCAACACACCAGATCCTGTTTTTGACGACAGGATCTCAAAATTTATGGCGCCCGGCTATCTCAATCTAGGTATAGGTCTTTCTTATAATCCTAACGAAAATTTTCAGGTTATTCTGAGACCTCTTAATGGCAAATTTACCTTTGTACTAGACAAAAAACTACAGTTTGCAGGAAACTATGGTCTTGAAGAAGACGGGCAAAGTTTGAGAGCAGAGGTCGGTACTATGCTGAATATTCTTTATAAAATCAAACTTTTTAAAGATGCAACCTATGTTAATTCAGTAAACTTCTTTAGTAATTATCTGCAACATTCCGAACGTGTCGATATCAACTACAGCGGAAGTCTAAATCTTAAATTCAATAAATATATCACGACTGTAGTCACTATTGATATGATGTATGACCATGACCAGATTCAGAAGCTCCAGAGAAAGCAGACACTGGGCATTGGAATTACCTACAATCTCGGATATAAAATTGAGCGGGATAAAACCGGCGTCATAAAACCATTTGTAAATTAAATTTAAATCATATAATTCTTAACACACGATGAAAAAAAACTTCTTTTTGGCAGCAGGTCTTGTTGCGATAAATACATTTGCTCAGGAGCAAGCATCACAAGATACAATCAAAGCGTGGTCTATTGTGGGACAGAATACACTAATGCTTAATCAGTCTGCATTTTCCAATTGGGTTGCAGGTGGTGCCAATAATATCGGCTGGCAAGCTGGTGTCAATTATAACCTAACCTATGAGAAAGGGAATGATCTTTGGGAAAATCTTATCATACTTGGCTACGGAATGAATAATACCCAAGGTGTAGGAAACCGTAAAACTCAGGATGTTATTAATCTTTCCACGAATTATGGAAGGAAAATATCGGATCATTGGTATGCCTCTGCAGGCGCTGGATTAATTACACAATTTGCACCTGGATATACAGACGGTAATAACCCAGAAGCTCTAAAGATCTCAAATTTTATGGCGCCGGGATATTTAAATTTGGGTGCTGGTTTTACATACAAACCTAATGATAATTTTACAATGACTCTTAGGCCGGCCAATGCAAGATTTACCTTTGTATTGGATAAAGATCTGCAATATGCTGGAAATTACGGGCTCAAAAATGATGGTGATTCTATGCTGTTCCAGTTCGGTTTCCTGGGAACAGCTCAGTATAAAGTTAAGCTGATGGAAAACATTACTTTACAAAACAATGCTTCCGTATTCTCTAATTATCTGGATCATCCGGAAAGACTTGTTCTTTCCTACGGTGGGATTCTGAATATGAAAGTTAATAAATATGTTTCTACCAACATTACATTGGATTTATTGTACGATCATAACCAGATCAAAAAAACACAGCTGAAACAGACTTTAGGAATAGGCTTTGCGTATAATGTAGATAATGGAAAAAAACGATCTGATGATAAGCGAAATCAGGGTTGGAAATAAAAAAAGCGGAGATTAATTCTCCGCTTTTTCATTTAGCCAGCCCAATTCTCCGAAATGTTTTTTAAACTTCTGAATCTTTGGTCCTACAACAGCGCTGCAGTATGGCTGGGTCGGATTGGCGTTATAATAGCCTTGATGATAGGCTTCTGCTGCCCAGAATTTTTTGAAAGGAACAATTTCAGTCACGTATTTTCCATTCCATTCCTGCTTGGATTCAGATGCTTTCAAAGATTCTTCTGCTTCCAGCTTTTGCTTGTCCGAATGATAGAAAATAGCAGACCGGTATTGTGTCCCTATATCATTTCCCTGTCTGTTAAGCGTGGTTGGGTTATGAAGAAACCAAAACACTTCCAGCAATTGCTTAAAAGAAATAATTTTTGGATCGAATGCGATCTGCACCACTTCCGCATGTCCTGTTGTTCCTGTACAAACTTCTTCATAAGTAGGGTTGTCTTTATGCCCTCCGGAATATCCGGAGACTACAGAATCTACACCTTTCAGCATATGAAAACAGCTTTCCACACACCAGAAACATCCGCCTGCCAAAGTGGCATATTCCAAATTGTTCTTGTCCATTTTTTGATTTGTTAAGGGTTTTGATTGTTTTTCCTGTCCGTTACAGTTTACCAGGAAAAAGCTTAGAATAATAAATAAATAACGTGTCATCTTTGCAAGAAAAAATCCTTTGATTTTTCGTAATACCAATAGCAAAAATTATTCCTATCAGTAAGAAAAACGCCAAAGGATTTCTAACATCAATTATTTATTATTTTCCCATACAAGAGCGCTAGCTCCAAGTATAGCTGCATCTGCCTCATCCAGTTCGCTGAAAACAAGTTTTACCTTGCCGCGGAAAATAGGAAGCAGGTTTCTTTCCATATGTAATTTTGTAGGTTTAAGAAGATATTCGCCGGCTTTTATAACGCCTCCGAATAATAAAATCGCTTCAGGTGAAGAAAACATCACGAAGTTTGCAAGCGCTTCTCCAAGTTTCTGACCGGTGTATCTGAACACTTCAATAGCAGTAGGATCACCTTTCTGCGCACATTCGTGAACTGTTTTTGAGTTGATCTCTTCTTCCGGGTATTGATTCAGCATAGAATCCGGGAACTCTGCACGGAACTTTTTTGCAGTAATAGCAATTCCAGTTGCAGAAGCATAAGCTTCCAGACTACCCTCGGAACCGGTGCTCCAATGTTTTCTGCCGCCAGGCTTTACGATGGTGTGTCCCAGCTCTCCTGCAAAACCGTCGTGTCCGTAGATAAGACTTCCTCCTGCAATAATTCCGCTGCCTACACCTGTTCCTAGCGTAATCATTATAAAGTCTTTCATTCCTCTTGCTGCTCCAAACATCATCTCGCCTAGTGCGGCAGCATTCGCATCATTGGTCATTCTACAAGGATAGCCAAACTTTTTTGTCATCAGCTCAGCAAAGGGAACTACACCTTTCCATCTCAGGTTGGGTGCCTGTTCTATCGTTCCTCTGTAATAATTGGCATTGGGTGCACCTACACCAATGCCGTCCAGATTTTTATTAGGAGAATATTTTTCTATTAACGGATTGATATTTTGGTATAAAGCGTCGATAAAATCTTCAACTTTTTCATACTCATCAGTTTTAATGCTTCCTTTTGCAAGAATCTCACCTCTGTGATTTACCAGGCCAAACTTCGTATTTGTTCCGCCGATATCAATTCCTAAAGCAATTTGCTTTGACAGATCTATTAATGACATTTTTGAATTTATAATTTCGAAGTATAAAAGTAAAAAAAATCCGAGAATGTTCCCGGATTAATTAACCTATTTTTAAGTTTTTTTGAAAATTATTATTCTTTTTTCGCCTTCCCCACCAGATCAAAAATCCTGAAACTGGCATTGATGCAATAATCAGACTAACAATAAACGCTACGATCTTTGTTGGCAGTCCTAAAATTGCACCAACGTGTATGTCATAATTGGCTGCAACTGTTTTTTCTCCAAAATTTTTATCTTCAGGATCGTGTCTGTGCAACAACTCTCCGGAATTTTCATCAAAAATAAGGCTGCTGCTTTTATGATATGAATAGGAGAGGTGTTTTACATAAACCTCAAAGTTGGGATGCTCGTGGTCATCAAGATGCGGATGTCCCAAGTCCAGACTAAAGCCGTATGCATCAGGATAAAGTTCTTTTACCTTATCCGAAATTTTATCAAGCGTTCCTTCATTTCTCATCTCAATGGGTGCTTTGGTTGTGATTTTTGAAAAATCGGGATAAGCCGTTTCTCCACCTGAAAAAATATAATAGATTGATGCCTGAACCACAAAAAATGCATAGAACAGGCCGGTGATAGTCAGGATCAAAGCAAAAATTGAAGAATAAAATCCGAGGATATTATGAAGGTCGTAGTTCTTGCGTTTCCATTGTGTGGTATTTTTCCATTGAAATCTGAAGCGCTGTTTTCTGGCAGCTTTGTTTTTTGGCCACCAGAGAATGATGCCGGTTATCAGCATTACCAAGAAAATGATAACTGGGATTCCGACCACATAGGTTCCCCAATCCTGCTTCAGCAAAAAGCTCCAGTGGATGGATTTAACAATGGCAAAAAACCCGTTTTTCTCATCATAGACCTGGAGAACTTTTCCCGAGTAAGGATTGACGTAAGCCAACTTATAAACCGGAAATTCATCAAAATAATTCCATTGATCCGGCTTGTGCTCATACCAGTAAAACTGATAGGACATTTTTTTGTCAATTGGAACATTGACCCAATGAATCGGAAAATCCTCATCTGTCTGCTCATTGACTAAACGTTCTAACGTTCTTATGGGAAGGATTTTTTTCTGGTCAATATTTTTCTCGTTATGATAGATGTATTCTTTCCGGGTAAAATTTTCTACCTCGTCTTTGAAAACATACAGCGCGCCTGTAATAGCAATAATGAAAATCAGCAAACCAATGGACAAACCAAACCACAAATGCAGTTTGGCCGACCATTTCCTGAAAAAGCCTGGTTTCTTTTTATGATGGTGGGTTTTTCTTCTCATAGATGAGTTAGAATTTATAAACAATTGTTCCTAAGAAATTGGCTAACATTTGAGGATTGGCGGTTGTATATCCTGTCCAGTAATGTTCGCTGGTTAAGTTATCAACTTTAACTCCGATTCTGAATTTCTTGGCATCGTAAAACGCATTAACATTCAGAACGAAATATTTTGGTAAAATGAAATCTCCGGTTACATTATTATCACTGGCATAATTTCCTCCCAATCCGAATCCCAGACCTTTAACAGTTCCATCAACAAACTGATAAACTAAGTTGAAATTTGCATTCCAGAAAGAGCCAGCTGTTGCAGGTCTTGTTTCGGTAGATTCATCGATGGTGTCATTGTAAGCCAAACCTCCGACTAAAGAGAAACCTTTTACGAGATATGCATTAACTTCCAGCTCAAATCCTTTGCTAAGTGTGGATGCGATTTGTTTTTGAACTGAATTCCCATTTTCTGCAACGTCTCCAGTGTAAAGCAACTGATCTTTAACCTTGATGTTATAATAAGAAACGGTTGCATTGAACCTGTTGTTAAATAAGCTAGCTTTTAAACCGCCTTCCAACTGATTGCCTTTTTCGGGATCAGATAAAGTCGTGTTACCCGCAACATCGGAAGTGTAGTATCCATTAGATTTGAATGAATTTTGGTAATTCCCGAAAACTGAAAATTTGTCTTTCACGATCTCGTAAACAATTCCTGCTTTTGGAGAAAACGCAGATTGGTTGTAAGCTTTCTCCACGTTTGTACCATTCATTCCACCTAAATAATCATTATTTTCATAACGAAGTCCTGCCATTATATGTAGGTTTGCAATCGGAGAGAATAAATTGGAAATATAACCTGAATAAGTGTTCAGATCCCGTAAATAGTTCCAGGTTGAAAATTTATTGGGATCTGCATAACGCGCAGACAAATCATCGGCAGT
>JAEXJU010000183.1 GCA_023448955.1 Bacteroidota bacterium | reverse complement strand
ACGTAATGCTCATCAATTCCCAATTCTTCAGACGTTTCCCGTTTTGCAGTGTAGGAAAAATCCGGATCATCATTTTCTTTTTTGCCTCCGGGTAATGAGATCTGTCCGCTGTGCCTGTCATTTTCATTCACGCTTCTTACAATTAGCGGAAAATGCCATTCATTATCTTTAAGATAAAGTAAAATATTGACAGCTGCCAGTTTTGGATTTCTCGTCAGAATATCTTCATAACTGAAAATAGGACGGTAAGGCGGAGAATATATTTTGTGCGCATTTTCGCCTAGTAATTCCGCATTTCTAATATCTCTGAGTAAATCTTTTCCAAAAAACTGCATATCTCAAAGATAAGAAAAATTGTAAATTTAATATCCTTTTTTATAGCATAATAAAAAGTCGCAAAGAATGACTCTGTGACTTTGTTAATATTATTCTAAGAGATCTTACATCTTTATACCGGAAAAATTACAAATTAATCCCTCGTCCTGCATAAAAATCCAAAACCTTGATGCTGAAAAGATAGTTGTATTTTGCCTGTGCCACAGAGCCTTGCGCATTCGCATAATTATTTCTTGCGATAGTGACGTCGTAAATGGTAGAACGGCCGGCTTCATAGCTTTTCTCAGCAAAATCCAACGCCAGCTTGGTGCTTTTCTCCGCCTCAATCGCAGAAGTGTAAACCTCAAAGTTAGAATCTGCATTGAATTGTGCTTGCTGGATGTCCTGTTTTAGCTGGAACTTTTGCTGTTCAAGATTATTCTTAGCAATCGTCTCATTGATTTTCGTCTGCTCAACTTGCAGCTTAGTAATCCCTTTATTGAAAATCGGTATGTTGGCAGACAAACTTAACTGTTGTCCGAAGTTGTCACTATATTGTTGGAAAAAATTTCGCTCCATAATCGGCGTCAATGCACCTGTTACAGGATCTTGTTGGTATCCGAGCGTATTTTTATTCAAAAGATTATTATAAAAACTTCCAATTCCGGCATTAGCTGTTATGGTAGGATAAAAGTTGGTTTTCACCACTTCAGTTTGTGCTTCAGCTGCTTTTATTCTGGTTTCAGCCGCTTTCACCACAGGCTGATTTTGGTAGGCAATGTTCAAAACATCATCCACAGTTTCAGTTGCCTGCATCAGTTGATCCGGAACAGGGATATCAACTACATCAAAGTTTTTATAATCCTGCAGCTGCAGCAGCTGAGCCATCGCAAACAGAGCCCTGTTCACATTGATCTGAGCCGTTTTTACATTTTGTTTTTCTCTTGCAAGAGAAGCCGAAGCTTCTGCCAGAACTGTTTGAGCAGTGGTTCCAACTTCCGTGGTGATTTTAGCACGGTCATAAAGTTTTTGTGCATTGTCCATCGCACTTTCAGAGATTTTTTTGATTTCCCTGTTCAGCATCACGTTCAGGTATTGCTGGGCAATTTGCAGTGCAATATTATTTTTGATGGTTTCAATATCCTGCAAGCTCGCTTCCACATCAAAACCTGTTTTGCGGATATTTTTTTCCAATCTTCCGTTGTTGTAAACCAGCATACTGGCACCCACATTAGCGCCGTTGTAATAGCTGTCATTCCGGATGCTGCTCGTTCCAACGAGGGTTTGACCAAAATTCGCATTGTTGTTAATCGTTCCGGAAACCGAAGGCAGATATTCCTTTTTTGCCATTTCCAGGTTTTTCGTCTGCACATCTTTGTTGTACACCTGTGCCTGTATCTGGAGATTATTTTTGATAGCATAGTCCACACATTCCTGGATGGTCCATTTCTTCTGGGAAAACCCCAAAACACCGACTGACAAAAGCGAAACGCAAAATACTTTTCTGAACATAAAAGAAAAATTATATACAATAAGACTTCAGAAACTACAAAATGTTACTTAAAATGTTAAAAAAAATTGGGCGTGCCCCGGTTTTGCCTCCGCAAGTTCCCAGCTAAAACCGGGTCGGTCTTCGGGCAGTCGCTCTCCGCCTGCGGCGCAGGAGCTCCGACAATGCCCTTCGCCCTCACGCGCTGGCGCAACCAAGAGCGTTTTAAAAATAAAATCTGGAAACTAAGAATCAACTAAGCATGTTCACAATCCAACAAAGAACGGTCTCAATCCAACAAGATACAGTCTCAATCGAACAAAGCATAGTCTGAATCCAACAAGGCACAGTCTCAATCGAACAGGACATAGTCCCAAGTGTTAGCGATGTCACCCTGAGCTTGACGAAGGGTTATTAATAAAAATTGTCATTAAATGACTATTTTAAAATGGATACTCCAGATGTTTTTTAGCCCAACAGACTTGCACTCATAAAATTTCTCATCTTTTTATCATCATATTGTAACAATTTCTGATTCAGATTTACTTATAACCTAAAACCGGAACATGTCAATTCTGAAAATCGAAGACCTCAACAAATCTTATGATACGGGAAAAAGCAAACTGCACGTGCTGAAAGGTATCAACCTGAACATTGAGCAGGGCGAGTTTGTTTCCATTATGGGAAGTTCCGGTTCCGGAAAATCAACATTGCTGAACATTATCGGGATTCTGGACGAAGCAGATTCCGGCATCTATGAGCTGGACGGTTTTCCCATAAAACACCTCACAGAAGTAAAAGCCGCCGAATACAGAAGCCGATTTCTCGGGTTTATTTTCCAGTCTTTCAATTTGATTAATTATAAAACAGCATTGGAAAATGTGGCATTGCCATTATATTATCAAAACGTTTCCAGAAAAGAACGAACGAAAAAAGCAGAGGAATACCTGGAAAAAGTTGGGTTGAGACAATGGGCAGAACATCTTCCAAGCGAACTTTCCGGAGGACAAAAACAAAGAATTGCCATTGCAAGAGCACTTATCACAGATCCGAAACTGATTCTGGCAGATGAGCCAACCGGAGCACTGGATTCTAAAACCACCCACGATATTATGAAGCTGCTTCAGGAGATCAATAATGAGGGTAAAACCATTGTTGTTGTAACCCACGAACCGGATGTTGCCGCACAGACCAAAAGAAATGTAGTCCTGAAAGACGGCAGAATAGAAAGTGACGAGTTCATTAATCAGATTGTATTATAGCTGGATGCTGGAAGTCTGATGACCGAAGCTATAAAGTAGAAAATAAAAAATAAAAATAAAAAGCGAAAAGCAGGAAATACCAATCATCCTGCATACAGCTTTCAACCAAAAACCAAAGAATGTTTGATTTAGACCGCTGGCAGGAGATTTTTAGTTCCATTCGCAGTAATGTATTGCGGACGGTGCTTTCTGGTTTCACAGTAGCGCTCGGTCTTTTTATATTCATTGTTTTGTTTGGGATTGGTAATGGACTGAACAATTCGTTTTCCAAAGCATTTATGAGAGACGCAACCAATCTGATTATGGTTTTTGCAGGTAAAACGACATTGCCATACGCAGGTCTTCAGTCAGACAGGCAGATTTCATTCAATAATTCCGATTTCGAAGCTATTGAAAAGGAAAGTGGTGATAAAATAGAATATGGCTCGCCAAGATACACGTCCAATCTCACGGTCAAGTATGGAAAAGAAAGTGGTAATTACCAAATAAATGGTGTCTTGGGCGATGAAAAGTTCCTCGAAAACCGAACAATGATAGACGGCAGATACATCAACCAATTGGATAACGAGCGGAAGCAGAATGTAGCATCTATCGGTAGAATGGTTTGGCGTGACTTAATCAGAGACGGTAACCCGATTGGGAAGGATCTGGAAATCAACGGAACGATGTTCAAAGTGGTGGGCGTGTTTTCGGATCCCGGCGGCGACTGGGATGAGCGTCATATTTCGGTGCCGTTATCCACACTTCAGCAGATGAAAAAAGGTTCTGACACCATAAGTACCATTATGTTGTCTTATAACCAGAAGCTAACACCAGATCAAGCTGTAGAATATGGTAAAGAAATTGAAAAAACCATCAGAAAAAGACATCAGATTTCACCGGACGATCAGCAGGGGATTTTTGTCAATAATAATGCTTCCAATACTAAAGATTCATTTGCATTTTTGTTTGTAATAACTGCAGTTGTTGGATTCATAGGGCTTGGAACTTTGCTGGCGGGAATCATAGGTATCAGTAATATTATGGTTTATATTGTGAAAGAAAGAACCAAAGAAATAGGCGTTAGAAAAGCGATTGGAGCAAAACCAAGAGGGATTGTTGCGCTGATTTTACAGGAAAGTATTGTTATTACCGTCATATCAGGAATCATAGGTGTTGGAATGGGTGTTTTGGCTTTGAAGCTTATTGGCAATAGCCTGGAAGATTATTTTATATCCGAACCGTCAGTAGGCTGGGGATTGATATTAGTCGCATTTTTCTGTTTGGTGCTTTCCGGTGCTATTGCAGGATTTGTACCGGCTTACCGTGCATCTAAAATAAAACCGATTGAAGCGCTGAGAGCGGAATAATGAGTGGGAGTGTTTGAGAGTCGGAGAGTTTGAGAGTAAGTGTGTTAAAGAGTTGAAACGTAGTATTTGCGGAACTTCACAAAGAAAAATATAAATTAAAATATCTGATTTAAGGAGCAAAGACCATAAATAACTAATCAATTATCAATTATCAACCATAACTATCATTAATCATATATAATCGGAAGACGTGAATATACTTTTTAAAAGAGATACCTGGCAAGAGATTTATTATTCCCTTCGGAATAATAAGCTAAGGACGTTCCTGACAATGATAGGAGTGGGCTGGGGTATGTTTCTATATGTCAGTCTTTTGGGTGCTGCTAAAGGTATGGAAAACGGATTCAATAAACTGTTTTCAGGTTTTGCTACCAACTCTATATTTCTTTGGGCTCAGAGTACCAATATTCCGTTTGAAGGTTTTCCAAAGGGAAGAGCAATGCAGCTCCACCTTAAAGATATTGAATACTTGCAACAGAAAATTCCTCAGATTGATTACATCTCACCTCAGAGTGTGAGAGGAAACTTCGGAACGCCAGGCGATCAGATTTCCAGAAATGGAATCAAGAATACCTATATGATTACGGGAGATTTTCCTGTTGGTAATCAGATATCAAAAAAGAAGTTATTGTTTGGAAGATACATCAATGATGCTGATATTGCCGGTAGAAAAAACATCATTGTAATAGGAGAGGAGGTTTATAAAAATCTTTTCGATGCCAAGAAAAATGAAAACCCCATTGGGAAATCAGTCAGTCTGAAAGGTGTTTTCTTTACTGTAATTGGCGTTTTTCGTGTGGCAAAAGGAGGCGGAATGGAGAATGACCGTTCTGCTTATATTCCCTTTTCTACCTACTCAGGTTTGTATAATGAAGGTGATAAAGTTGGTTTTCTGGCGATTGTAGGAAAGCCGGATGCGGACGTTTCTGTGATTGAAGACAAGGTGAAACAGGAACTTAAAATCATCAACCACGTTTCACCGGAAGATACCAATGCTTTTGGAAGTTTCAATCTTGCTAAAGAATTTAAAAAGCTGACAGGTTTCCTTACCGGAATGCAATTGCTGACAATTATTGTAGGAACACTTACAATTTTGGCCGGTGTTATCGCCATATCCAATATCCTTTTGATTACAGTAAAAGAAAGAACGAAAGAAATCGGGATCAGAAGAGCGCTTGGCGCCAAACCTTCCGAAGTCCGGAATCAGATTTTGCTGGAAAGCGTTGTCATTACATTGTCTTCTGGCTTGCTGGGTTTTTTAGGCGGAATTTTTCTCCTGATGATCCTGAATATTGCAACAATGAATAACGATTCATTCCCTTTTTATAATCCAACTGTAGATTACAGCAACGTTTTCACAGCAATGGGAATTATGATTTTCCTGGGACTGATTATCGGGTTGATTCCTGCGCAAAGAGCGGTTAAAATCAGACCAATTGAAGCATTGAGGACAGAATAAAACTAATAATTTATCAAATATTAAATATCAATTATCATTAAAATATAATGGAAAAGAAAAAATTGACATTCAAAAAAGTGATTTCCATCATTCTCGGTTTGGTTTTCGTACTGGCAGTAGTTTTCGGGATCGGCTATCTCATTAAGTCCAATTCCAAAGAAAGCGAAGTATTTCTCACCAGAAAACCAAGCATCAAAAATCTGGACGATAAAGTCATGGCAACCGGAAAAATAGAACCGCGCGAGGAAATTGAAATCAAGCCGAATATTTCCGGGATTATCCAAAGCATCAGCGTGAAAGAAGGTGATAAAGTAGAAGCTGGTCAATTGCTGGCTACCATCAGAATTGTCCCGAATGTGACAGATGTGAATAATGCCACTATGCAGATCAACAATTCACAAATCCAGCTGGCAAATGCCAAAATCAATGTAGATAATCAGCAGAAACAGTTTGCGATGCAAGAGAAGCTATACAAACAAGGCGTGATTTCTAAACAGGAATATATTGCAGCTCAGCAACAATTGCAGACCACTTTGCAACAACAGAAATTGGCTAATCAGCAGCTGAACGCTGCTCAGAAACAGCTTCAGATTGTAAGAACCGGTGCTACACCAGAACTTCAAAGTATGGCGACTACTCAGATCCGTGCAAAAGCGGCTGGAACTGTTCTGGAAATTCCGGTAAAAGTTGGTGGGCAGGTCATTGAAGCTAACTCATTCAATCCCGGAACTACCATTTGTTCCATTGCTGATCTTAATTCTTTGATTTTTAAAGGAAAAATAGACGAAGCTCAAGCCGGAAAACTGAAAGAAGGAATGGATATGAATGTAGTAATCGGTGCGCTTCAAAATAAATCTTTCCCCGGAAAAGTAACACTGATTGCTCCAAAAGGAACGGAAGAAAGCGGGACGATCAAATTTAATGTGGAAGGAAATGTCACCAATCCAAAAGGTGAATACATAAGAGCAGGATTCAGCGCAAACGGTGAGGTTTTACTGAGTTCACAGAAAAATGCATTACTTTTGGACGAATCGCTAATTCAGTATGAAAAAGGTAATAACAAATCTTTTGTGGAAGTAAAACAACCAAACGGAAGTTTCAAGAAAACTTATGTGAAACTGGGCGCAAGTGACGGTATCAATGTTCAGATCCTTTCCGGAATTGATAAAAATGCGGAGGTAAAAGTCTGGAATCCTTCTGATAAGGATAAAGAGGAACTAAAGGAGAAGAGTAAAAAATAAAACTTTAGATTATATTGTTAAAAAAGAATGCGCAGTCAATTATTGGCTGCGCATTCTTAATTAATAGGATTTGATTTAAATAATTTTATTACGGTTATTATTTTAGTTGTATAAACAATGCAATATCAATAATCTCTGTAAATTCCCTGTTATTTTTATCGATTGTAGTTATTGTAGAAAGAATGGCGGCTCATAAAAAACAAAAAAAGCTGCAATTTATTTGCAGCTTTTGATGTGTGATTACAATGTTGTTACATTGGTCCTTGCTGGTCATCGCCGGAAGCATTGGAATTGATGTCCTTTTTACGTTTTGGCTGATCCACTTTTTCACCTTGTTTGAATCTGTAGGTCAATGACAGTGTAAACTGTCTCGGTTGCCATTGCATGTAAGAATCCCTAACACTATTTGATGTGTAAGTTGTAGACTGCATTGCTCTGGTATTAAAAATATCCTGGATATTGAAAGCCAATGTTCCGTTTCCTTTCCAGATAGTTTTTGATGCACCGAAGTTTATAGCGTACATATCTTTTCTGACCTGAAACTCCGTTTTTGTACCGCCTCTGTAAAAACCTTGCAATTGGAGATTTAAAGTTTTATCGATTTTGAAAGTAGATGTTAGTCTAGATCTCGTAGAAATCCCACTTCCATTAAAATTAGCTGTTGCTGTAATAGGATTGCCTAACAAATCTAGCGTCTCATACGGTGTACTGCCTTTGATACTGTAGCCGAAGATATCAACATTTCCCATAAATTTTAACCAAATGGTGGCATCCCAATTAAAGTTAAGGTCTAATCCATACGTATCTTCAGTACCCAGATTAATAGGTTTTGTGTGAAATTCTATTCTTTTGCCTTTTTGTTTTATGCCGTTCTCATCAAAATATTCATATTCGACTGCTTTGTTATAAACCAACATCTTTGTGTCATCGGATTCATGCTTGTAGTACAATGTAGGGTTGATAGTAAATTTCTTTTTAGAAATACTGTAACCTAATTCATAAGAATCTACATAAGACGGATTCAGGTCAATGTTTCCATCGAATATATTCTGATTATCACTGTAACTGGGATTTGGAATTAGGAAAAAACCTCTTGGCCGATCGATTCTTCTTGTGTAGTTAAGAAGAAGCTGATTGTCCTTTGCGAATTCATAGCTTAAAAAGACACTTGGGAAAAGGTTGTTATAGTTTTTCTTCTTATTATCTATCGGATTTGTTCCTTCCAGGTTGTGATAATCAATTGTTACATTAGATAATTCATCACGCAAACCTATTTGGTAGCCTACTTTGCCAATTTTGCTTTTAAACTGAACATAAAAGGCGTTGAAAAGTTCTTTATAATTAGCATCAAAAGTATACAGTCCCAAATATTTTAAAGCAGGATTTACGGCTGTGCTTTCCTGAACATTATTATCGTAGTTATTATTATTGGAGTCTAGTCTGTATCCAGCTTCCAGTTTGGAAACTTCTCCAATTGGTAATTCATAATCTGCCTTCAGAACAATATTCTTATTCAGGGTTTTCTGATTGATAACATTTTCTAGCGATGTTATATCACTGTAATTATCATATTCCTTAATATTTGAATTATTATTGGAACGGTTTCTTTGTAAACTTAACGATAATGAAAGGTTTTGACCTTTATTATCAAATTTATGATCCAGACCAAAATCTCCCTGAAAAGCAAGGTTATTATTGTTACCTAAGTTTTTGCGGAGCGTATGCGTATTGTCTGTATTTAATAAAATATAATCATAGTCGATATTTCCGGTGTTTTCACTGTCAAAAGTCCTTACCGTTCCGGATGCATTGACAGATGTCTTTTCAGAAATGTCATAAACAATTCCTGCTGTGGCATTATAATTATCAGTTTTGTTTTTAATTTCCGAATTCTGATGAGATTCTAATTGGTCACCCTTTTTTAATGCATTATTGAAGTAATTGTCATTGCGGTTTGTGTTTTTGCTTTCTCGGTAACCACCACCGCCATTCAGAAACCAGGTGAAATTACCTTTTCTCCAGCTCAGGTTGGTGTTGAGGTTGGTTTGAGGTAAATAACCTAAAGTTCCGATAACACTACCATTAAAACCTGTTTTTTTATTTTTCTTGAGGATAATATTAAGAATACCGGCAGTTCCGCTTGCTTCAAACTTAGAAGATGGATTAGTGATTACCTCAATTTTTTCAATCTGATCCGCAGGGATACTTTGCAATGCATTGGCACCATCATCTATTCCTAGTAGAGCAGAAGGTTTTCCGTTAATCAAAAATCTTACGTTTGAACTTCCTCTCATAGATACAGTTCCATCTGTATCCACAGAAACTGATGGTACATTGGATAAAACATCCTGCAAACTACCACCTTTGCTTACAATATCTTGTGAAGGATCGTACGTTTTTTTATCTAATTCAACTTTGTATGGCTTTGTAGAAGCAGCAGTAATCACCACACCCTGGATGTCAGTTGTATTATTAAGATTGGCTTTTCCGTCAGAAACAATGATAAATGGCGCAATTGCTCCTGCCTTTTCAACTCTAATTGTTTGTGTGAATTTTTTATAATCCACAGCTTCAATGCTCACATTATAATTTCCCGGGGCAAGTTCTACCTTGTAATTTCCGTTTACGTCTGCAAGAGCGGCATCACTTAACTGATCGTTTTGCTGGTTTTTAAAAGTTACTGATGCATATCCAACACCACCATTTGCGTCTTTTACATTTCCAGAAATGGCTACTTTTTGCTGCGCCATAATAAAGCTTGCAGCACCAACTGTCAGCGCCAGTCCAAAGATTTTTTTCTGAATTACATTTACAATTTCCGTTCGTTCCATTAATATTTATTTTTCGCTTTCGCTCTTTTTTTATTTGATTTGTCTGCTGTTCAGCCAGTCTTGGTATGCTTTTGCATTTCTGGCGTGTTCCGCATCATTATCCGTAAATTTATGATAGCCGGGTCTTGCAGGGTCTGCGCACATAAAAATGTAGTTATTCTTTTCTGCATCCAAAACAGCATTCAGGGAATTTTTATCTACAATGCAGATTGGTCCCGGCGGAATACCTTTATTGGCATAAGTGTTATAAGGAGAAGGCTCTTTCAGGTATTTGTAATAAACCCGTTTGATTTTCTGAGTAAAGTTGTTGGCTTTATTCACGGCGTAGATAACGGTTGGATCGCTTTGCAGCTTCATTCCTTTTTTGTAACGGTTGATGTATAGTCCGGCAACTGTTCTTTGCTCATCTGGCTTACCTCCGGTTTCTTTGTACACCAGGGATGCAAGCGCATAGATTTGGTCTCTGGTAAGTCCGGATTGTTGTTCTTTTTCTGTTCTTTCCGCAGTCCAGAAATCTTTGTAATCATTTTCGAATTTATCAAAGAATTCCTTTGGTGTCACTGTCCAGAAGAAGTCATAAGTGTTGTTAAAGAAATATTTTTTGAGGTCTTCAGCATTTTTGTAACCTTTGCTGACAGCGATTTCATCCAGCTTTTTCACAAATTTTGCAGAATCGATTTCTGTTTTTTTGGAAACTCTTCCAATCATTTGATAGACATCATCAAAATCCTTAATCCTGAAAGAATTAGGAGTTTGATTACCGGCGATAATCATATTGGTGATTTCACGGTTGTTCATTCCGGGTTTTAATTCGTAACGGCCTGGTTTGTAATTGTCTTTTAGGTTTTTATCATCAGCAATGCTCACAAAATTATCCTGATTCTTGATGTAAGGCGATATCGAATCCATGATCTGCTTGTAGCTCGCTTGGTGCGGAATAAGAATAAATCCTTCTTTTCCTACATTATTGCCAAGATATTTGCTGTAAAATCTCAATCCGAAAAACCCGAGGATTGCAATAATTGCGATTGATATGATAAGAAATACTTTTTTCATAGTTTAGATTAATTTCAGGTTTTATAAATTAATAGTTCCTTTAAAAACCTGAACAGCAGGACCTTCCAGCCAAATATTCTCGAAACCTTCGCCATTTTTTTCAGCGTAAACCTTAAGCTGACCGCCTTTGACCTTAATTCCAACAAACGTTTGATTATTTTTTGACATAAAAGTTAAAGCAGCAGCTGTAACACCGGTTCCACAGCTATAGGTTTCATCTTCCACACCGCGTTCATAGGTTCTTACGAAAAGTTCCCTGTCAGAAAGCTTTTCCACAAAATTGACATTGATACCTTCTTTTTTATATGTTTCGGAATTTCTGATTTTGTTACCGTTTTCGTAAACATTATAATTATTTAACATTTCTACATATTTTATGTAATGAGGAGAGCCAGTGTTCAGTACAAAATCATCACCATCATTAGCAATATGTTGCACATTTCCCATTTTAAGTTTTACAATACCATTTTTGATTTCTGCTTCGTGGATGCCGTCAATGGCAGTGAAAACTGTTTTTTCTTCGATAATATCGAGATAATGAGCGAATGCCACGGAACATCTTGCGCCATTGCCACAGAAACTTTTAGAGCCGTCGGAATTGTAATAGTCCACTTCAAAATCTGCATTTTTTGCAGAATTGATTTTTATTAGGCCGTCAGCACCTATTCCGAATCTCCTGTCACAAAGCTTCTGAATGGTTTCAATGGAAAGCTCATCCCACTCGCCGGATCGGTTATCAATCATTACAAAATCATTTCCGGTTCCCTGATATTTATAGAATTGCATTTAGTATTTTGATTTTTAATTATTTAATGTTATTGGCTGTGCAAAAATTAAGCCTGTAAAAATAGTCAAATTATAAAGATTACAATGTTGATGAATGTTATTTAAAATCACTCTAAAATTAGTTCCAATCTTGAATTTTACTGGTCTTATGGTTTCTGTTATTAATAAAAATTACAAAGACATTTTTTTCGAAATAATAATTGACACAGCTCCGTAGGGGCGATATGTTTGTAGCCAATATGTTGACTGTTAAAGATTGAGCTCCGTAGGAGCGAGACATTAGCTTAATAGAAATTCTCAATGCTTACAATCCATTATTATTTTAAATATTATGCCTTATCTTTGTTCATTGAAAATGAAAGAAGAACAGCTGCTTGCGCTCATCATAAAAGCCAGAGAAAAAAATCAGAAAGCTCAGACCCAGCTTATTAATATGTTTTGGGTTGATGTTTTTTCTTTTGTGATGAATAGGGTGAAGGATGAGAATGACGCCGATGAAATTACGGTTTCCGTATTTTCAAAAGTGTTGAACAAACTTGATTTGTTTGATCCCAATTTTCAATTTAAAACTTGGATTCTTACGATTGCACAAAATACAATCATTGATTTCTGGAGAAGGAAAAGTCGGGAAAATGAAGATGCGAATGACGGACTGGAAAACGTTAAAAACGAATTCGCAAAGTCGCCGGAAGAACTTTTGATTTCTGAAGAAGACCAGCAGAAGATTATTAAAATCATTGAAACTATGGATGCTAAAAATCAGGACATTATCCGTCTTCGGTTTTTTGAAGAAAAAAGCATAAAAGAAATTTCGGAAGAACTCAATCTTTCCGTAGCCAACACAAAAGTAAGAATAATGCGCGCCAAGAAAATCCTGGCCGAATTATTAAAAGAAGACGAAACAGACTTTTAAATAAGCCGGAAGTTAGATGCGAGAAGTGATAGTTTTTTATAGGAGTCAAAACCTATAGCTTTAAATTTTGAACTTTGAATTTAAGAAATGGAAGAAACATTAACTCAAAAACCCAAATGGATCCGTGTGAAATTACCCACTGGTAAGAATTACAGAGAACTCAGAAATTTGGTAGACAAATATAAATTGAACACGATTTGCCAAAGTGGAAGCTGTCCAAATATGGGCGAATGTTGGGGCGAAGGAACGGCAACGTTCATGATATTGGGAAATATCTGTACCAGAAGTTGTGGTTTCTGTGGCGTAAAAACCGGGAAACCTATGGATGTGAATTGGGATGAGCCGGAAAAAGTGGCGCGTTCTATCAAGTTAATGAAAATCAAACACGCAGTGTTGACTTCCGTGGACCGGGATGATCTGAAAGATATGGGTTCCATTCTTTGGGCAGAAACAGTGAATGCCGTGCGTAGAATTTCGCCAGGAACAACAATGGAAACCTTGATTCCGGATTTCCAAGGCGTGACAAAACATATCGATAGATTGGTCGATGTGGCTCCGGAAGTGATTTCTCACAATATGGAAACGGTGAAGCGACTGACAAGAGAAGTCAGAATTCAGGCAAAATATGAACGTAGTCTGGATGTTCTCAGATATCTGAAAGAAGCGGGGCAAAACCGTACAAAAACTGGTGTGATGCTGGGTTTGGGCGAAACAAAAGATGAGGTTTTCCAAACTATTGAAGACATTAGAAATGCCAATGTGGATGTCATAACTCTCGGACAATACCTCCAGCCAACTAAAAAACATCTACCTGTTCAGAGATTTATATCACCTGAGGAATTTGATGAATACGGTGATTTTGCCAAAAATTTAGGTTTCCGTCACGTAGAAAGCTCGCCTTTAGTAAGAAGTTCTTATCACGCAGAAAAACATATTCACTAAGAATTTCTTTCAAAATAAATTTAAAAAGACTCCTAAATGGAGTCTTTTACTTTTTGTTCTGTTGGCCGTACTTTATCGGTTTGGTTCATTTGCTCCACTTGTTGCGGAATGAACATAATGTAAGCGAAGTATCCAAGCAGGAATAATGCTATAATAATGATGATTGCCATCATTGGACCTTTGTTGGTTTCGCTATCGGATTTTGGAATATCGGGTCTCATAATTTATTTTATTTTAAAATGATATATCAAAACCAGTGCCTTCTTAAATTATTCAATTTTTTCTTTTATTTTAAAAAAATAAACTATTTACTAATTTTATTTTAGGGTGTTTTTGTTACATTGTATGTATTTTTAAAATTAACCCCATATATTTGTAGGGTTAAAATTAAAAATATATGAAAATTGAAAAACGTTGGATTATTTCGTTCACAATAATCACTATCATTTCGATTCTTGCATTATTCTGGCCAGAGCAAACTTCTTTACCAAAACCCGGAACTTTTTTAGCGGAAGATCATATCGTTGGTTCTGATGTAGCCTGGATTTTGGCTTCTTCCGGACTGGTTTTATTGATGACGCCGGGATTATCTTTTTTTTATGGCGGAATGGTGGGGAAGAAGAATGTGATTTCTACAATGCTCCAAAGTTTTATTGCATTGGGTGTCATCAGCATTCTATGGGTCGTGGTAGGATTTAGCCTTTCATTCGGTGATTCAATCGGGATTACGATTGATGGAGAACATTATGGTTTGATAGGAAATCCAACCTCTTTTTTATTTTTCAATAATGTTGGCGTTTTACCACATAGTCAGCTGGCATCTACCATTCCATTTATTTTATTTGCCTTATTTCAGATGAAATTTGCAGTAATTACGCCGGCTTTGATTACCGGATCTTTTGCCGAAAGAGTAAGGTTTATATCTTATTTGTTATTTATGGTTTTATTCAGTTTGGTGATTTATACACCGCTTTGTCATATGGTTTGGCATCCGGAAGGTCTGCTCAATAAATATTTCGGGGTCAAGGATTTTGCTGGCGGAACGGTGGTTCATATGAGTGCAGGATTTGCTGCTTTAGCTGGAGCAATGATGATTGGTAAGCGTAAAAATCCACATCACGAACCATCCAATATTCCTTTTGTGATTCTAGGTACAGGAATGCTTTGGTTCGGCTGGTTTGGATTTAATGCCGGATCTGCTTTGTCTGCTAATGCAACAGCAGCAATGGCTTTTGGAACAACAACAGTAGCTTCTGCAACAGCAATGCTTACCTGGATTTTCTTCGACAGGATGAACGGGAGAAAAGTTTCCGCATTAGGCGCCTGTATCGGTGCTGTTGTCGGTTTGGTTGCCATTACGCCGGCAGCTGGTTTTGTGACTATTCCACATGCTATTTTTATTGGATTTATTTCTGCGATTGTATCTAATCTGATGTGCAACTGGAAAAGACTGAAAAAAGTGGATGATACACTAGATGTATTTGCCTGCCACGGCGTTGGCGGAATTATGGGAATGATTCTGACAGCAATTTTAGCACAAGGTGAAAATGCAAGTCTTCTCCACGGCGGATTTGAAGTGTTTGCACATCATATGATGGCTTTGGTTCTGGTTTCGGCATTTACATTTTTAGGAAGTATTGTCCTTTATAAACTAACGGATACCATTATTCCGTTAAGAGTTGCAGAAGACTCGGAAAATCTTGGTCTGGATATTTCCCAGCACGATGAAAGTTGCCTCTGAAAAATGATAAAGTCTAAAAATTATTTGATATGAAGATAACCTCGTTTGTTACATAACAGCGAGGTTTTTTGTTTCTCGATGTTATTTTTTTGTGCAAAATAAAATCGTTTCGTTTTCGGAAAATCCAAAGTAATCATCTTTGGAAAATATTTTAACTTCTACTGAAAATCCGCTATTTTCCAATCTTTTTTTCAAACCATTAACAGAATAAATGCGAACGTGATCTTCCTGACCGAAATGCTTGAATCGATCTTCTTTGGCTTTTATAGAAAAATCTTCATAAGTTTCGCCCTCTTTAAATGGCGTCTGGATCAGGCAGGTTCCATTATTTTTTAAAACCCGGAAAAGCTCATTCATCGCTTGTTGATCGTTTTCAATATGTTCCAGGATATGATAGCAGATAATCAGATCAAAATTATCAGATTCTGAATCAATATTGGTAATGTCAAATCGATAATCAGCTAAAAATTCATTCTCGAAATCAGTTGAAAAATAATTGATACTCTTATTACTTTTCATGTTTCTGAAAATCGCTCGGGAAGGCGAAAAATCTAAAATCTTAATCTCGGGCTTCAGGTAATCTTCACTTAGTAATTTCCAAAGCCTTCTCGTTCTGGGTAAACTTCCGCAGATGGGACAAATGTGGTTCCCATTTTCTACTAAAACAAATGTCTTAAGCTTCTTGCCGCAGATGTTGCATTGATGCTGATTACCCTTGTAAAGTGGATAAAGCACTGAACGAAAGATAACTTCATTCTCAAATAAGAATTTTTGAGGCAGAATATTTTTGACAAAATTTTTAAGCAATTGATACATCCCGAAGAAAAATGAATCGCAAGATAATAAACCTGCTTTATATTTAGGCATTTTAGTTAAGATTTTCTAAATTCGTGTCTTAAAATTTTTAAGATGACGAAATTCGGAGTGGATGCGGCCAGTTTTTATGTGCCTTCTTTATATTTAGAAATTAAAGACCTTGCAGAAAAAAGAGGTATTGAGCCGGCAAAATTGGAGAAAGGTTTGGGATTGCATAAAATGGCTTTGCCCGATGTACACGAGGATGCAGCGACTTTTGCTGCAGAAGCTTTACTGAAATTGATTCAAGATTATAACATCAATCCGAAAGAAATCTCAAGAGTTTATCTGGGAACTGAAAGTGCGTTGGACGCTGCAAAACCAACCGCAACTTACGCCGTTCAGATGGTGGAAGAATTGCTGACTAGCGAATTTGGGGAAAGAACTTTCAAAAACTGCGATGTGGTGGACATGACTTTTGCCTGCGTTGGAGCTGTGGATGCACTTCATAATTCACTGGATTTTGTACGGGCAAATCCTTTGAAAAAAGCAATTGTTATTGCGAGTGATTATGCAAAATATGAGCTGGCTTCTTCCGGAGAATATACGCAAGGAGGAGGTGCGGTTGCGTTATTGGTTTCTGCCAATCCAAGATTGATTGAGATTGATAACAATTGGGGCGTTGCAACAGAAAGTGTTTTCGATTTCTTCAAGCCAAGACGTCATCATTCAAAATCGGAATTAAATGTTGCTCCGGAAAACTATCCGGACAAAATAGAAGTGTTTACAGACGAACCGGTTTTCGATGGTCAATATTCTAATCAATGTTACCAGGATAGAATCAGGGAAGCTTATCAGCATTATAAAGAACAGACTTTTACGGTGAGACCTTACGAAGACTGGAGGTATTTGATTTTCCATTTGCCTTACGCTTTTCACGGGAAAAGAGTGTTTACTGAAATTTATAGTTTAGAAAATCACCTTGATTTTTCTGATGCCGAACAACAAAAAGCCATTGCAAAATCTGAAGATTATATTCGATTCATCAACGAGAAAATTGAAAAATCTCAACGTGCTTCATCAGAAATCGGCAATATGTACACAGCTTCTATTTTTATGGCATTGCTGTCTGCATTACAAACTTCGTTTAACGAAAATGAAGATTTGACAGATAAAGAAATTGGTTTCCTGGCATACGGAAGTGGCTCAAAATCAAAAGTTTTTGTTGGAAAAGTTTCTTCAGAATGGCAATCAATCGTGGAAAAATGGAATCTTTTCGAAAACTTAAAAAATAGATTAGCGATAGATTTTGATACTTATGAAAAATTGCACCGAAAACAGTTAGATTCTTCAGTAAATCCGGATTTTAAAGGATTTGGGTTAGTAAAAGTTGAAAAAGAAAGTCCGGTTCTGAAAGGTGCAAGGTATTATTCTTATCAAAAATAACAATAACTGTTACCAACCAAAAGATTCACAGGAATTAATGCTCATTTGGAGCGACTGGAATCTTAATATAAATCGAAGACGAGCAAATCATTATTTGCTCGTCTTCTTTTTGAAAAAATCTATAACTAACAATTATATTTTATTTAAAATATATTTTTACTCTGGAAAATTTTTGGAGTCACGCCTTCCATTTGTTTAAAAACACGGATAAAATAGTTGGTGTCCGAAAAACCGGTACTAAAAGCCGCTTCACTCACTGAATTATTACGGATCAATAATTCTTTTGCTTTTTTAATCCTTTCCTGAATGATAAACTCATTGGGTGAAAGACCCAGTTCTTCTTTGAACATTTTGAAAAAATTGGATTTACTCACATAGGCCATTTTTGCAATCGCATCAATAGATAACTTCTGGTGCAGGTTTTTTTTGATATAATCTGCCACAAAACCAATCCTGGTTTTATTTCTGAGTATATTTTTTTCGACGAGATTCCTTGCCTGCGTCTGCATCAGTCTTATCAGAAGTTCTTTTAGAGCAAAGTCAGCAATTACATCTTTATAAGAATGATCCTCCATCGCAATTCTCATAATATTATTGGTAGCAGAAGCCAGCGATTTATTATTAAGAAGATAAAATTCGTCCAGCGAAATATTCCAATGGGAAGAATCATCCGCTTTTTTAGCGTTGAAATTAAGATGATCCAAAGACTGCTGAACAAACTCCGGATTTAGTGTCAGAGAAATACATTGTGAGGCATCATTATCAGCCTCCGGGAAATCAATAACCATTGTTTCTCCTGGCGCAACCAAAACACTTTCTCCAGGTAAATATTCGAAGTAGTTGGTCTTATCCTGCAATTTCATCCGTTTTTTTCCTCTTAACATCCCGGTAAACGCCAGATGTTCAAAATGCAGTTTTACATCATAAGCGCTCTTATGTGTTTCATAGATACTGAATTCACAATTATTTAAACTAAACTTGGTTTGGTTTTCTACCAGTGTGTTTAGCTGGTTTTCGTGCTTCAGATCAGGTTTGTTAAGCTGAATATAATGGTGATTCATTGGTCAAGATTTTTATAACATCTTGTTTATCAAATATAATAAAATTAAAATATACACACTATTAATTTTTTATAAGATATTTTAAAGTTTCATAAAAAGATAATTATCCTATTTTTTTGGAGCATTGTGCTATTCTGTTTGATTGATTGAAAATTAACTTAGCCTTAATTAAATATTAACTGATTATTAATAAAAACAAATAGTATTATGAGTACAACAGCAGAACAGCAGCAGAGT
>JAEXJU010000161.1 GCA_023448955.1 Bacteroidota bacterium | reverse complement strand
ATTGTGCAAAAACATAAAAATACAGAGACGGAACTGCCAGATACCGCTCGCACGGAACTTCGGTTTACAGATATTATCACAAATAAAAAAATAAATTATCAGCTATGGGGGATTTTAATTATTTACCAATACTCAATTCGGTATTATATTCTTTTTTGGGAATAGCCATCTTATTGTTTTGCTACATAATCATTGAAAAACTAACGCCTGAAAAAACCTGGCACGAAATCTCGAAAAATAATAATACAGCATTAGCCATTATTTTCGGAGCTTTTATCATTGGTATTTCTATCATTATCAGCGCCGCAATTCATGGATAAAAAACGGGTTTCGTTTGAGCTGCTTTTGTTGTTTTCCGTATTCGTAATCGCCACTTGCGGACTGATTTACGAATTGGTAGCCGGTGCTTTGGCAAGTTATCTTTTGGGAGATTCTGTCAAACAATTTTCTTTTATCATTGGCGTTTACCTGTTTTCGATGGGGGTTGGGTCATATTTTGCCAAGTTTATTAACAGGGATTTGCTGAATAAATTTGTTGAGATTGAGATTCTCGTTGGTGTTATCGGCGGAATCAGTTCGGTGGTGTTATTCTTTTTATTCAATACAGTGCAACATTTTGAGCCGGTTTTGTACCTTTTTGTTTTTATGACAGGATGTTTGGTAGGTTTGGAAATTCCTCTGCTGATGAATATTCTGAAAGACAAAGTGGAGTTCAAAGATTTGGTTTCCAACGTTTTCGCCTTTGATTATATCGGCGCATTATTAGCGTCTATTCTTTTTCCGCTGGTTCTGATCCCAAGTTTGGGAATTATCAGGACACCACTTTTTTTCGGATTGATTAATATTTCCATTGCTATTTTTCTCACTTTTTATCTAGGAAAAGAACTGAAAAACCCAATAGCTCTCAAAATAAAATCCATTGTGGCGTTTTTAGTTCTGCTATTACTTTTTGTTTTTTCGGACAAACTTTTGGCGTTTTCCGAAGAGAAAATGTACGGCGAAAACATAGTTTATGCCAATAGTTCGCCTTATCAGAGAATGGTTTTAACCAGAAACAATCAGGATTTCAGGCTTTATCTCAATAATAATCTTCAGTTTTCCTCAGCAGATGAATACCGGTATCACGAGGCGTTGGTTCATCCGGCAATGTCAGTGGCCAAAAATATTTCTAACGTTTTGGTTTTAGGTGGTGGCGATGGTTTTGCGGTTCGCGAGATTTTGAAATATAAAGATGTAAAACATATCACACTCGTAGATTTGGATGCTGAAATGACGCAGTTTTTCCGAGACAATGAAACAATGAAACGGTTGAATCAAAAATCATTTTCTCACCCGAAAGTTGAGATCATCAACAAGGACGCTTACATTTGGGTAAAAGAAAACAAGAAAAAGTACGATGTCATTATCATCGATTTTCCAGATCCTTCTAATTACAGTTTGGGGAAATTATATTCGGTTCAGTTTTATAAGGAATTGGAGAAAATCACGACTATTGACACTAAAATTGTAGTGCAAACCACTTCGCCTTATTTTGCCCCGAAATCGTTTTGGTGCATCGAGAAAACCATCAATCAGATTTTTCCCTTTACGTCGGCCTATCATTCTTATGTTCCAAGTTTTGGAGAATGGGGATTTTGTTTGGCGTCTTTCGAACCTATCGATAATAAAATTGTCAGAAAACTTCCTGATCTCAGATTTTACGATTATAATTTTGCGCAAATGTCCTATTTCAACAAAGATATGAAAGCTCAGAATCTGGAAATAAACCGGCTAGACAATCAGATTTTAGTCCGATATTTTGATGAAGAATGGGGAAAAGTTCAGTAGAAAAGTGTATATAATTGACTATATTTGTATCATTAATTGATATTTAAATTATAATAATATGATAGCGGAAATTGAAAAATACATCGAAATACAAAATAACATCGATCTAATTCTGAAAGAATCGCCATTCAAAATATCTTACATTATCGAGAAAACCGGAATCAAAAAACCCACTTTTTTCAAAAAAATGAAAGAAAAAAGATTCACTTCCGAAGAATTGCTCTCAATTGCCAAAGTTATGGAACCTGTTTACAGAAACGAGACCAAAGAAGAAATTTTGGAATCGCTGAAAAGATCCGAAGAAGATTTCCGAATGGGAAGAAGTATTCCTTATCACGAATTTATGAAAGCTAAAAGAGAATCTTTAATCAAGAAGTTTAAAGATGTTCAAAGTTGATATTTCAATAGAAGCTCAGCAAGATATTGATGAAATTGAATCTTATCTCCTGAGAAAATGGAATCAAGATGTTGTTTTTAGTTTTTTTGATTTATTAGACAATGCAATTTCTATTTTGGAACTAGGAAATGTTTACTTTGAAAAATACGAAAATACTGGATATATGAAATATCTGGTGACTAAGCATAATTATATTGTCTATGATTATCAGGATGATTTACTGAGAATCCATCGTATCATCAATAATTTCCAAAACCCAGACGATAATTTCAAAAGCATCTCAAAACAATAATTAACTTTTGCCAGCTTCCACCAATCAGTTTTCACGTAAATCTTTTCTCATAACTCTATTTTGGGCAGGATTAATGTTGCCGTTTCTGCAATATTGCAAACAAAAATCAAAGGTTTTTTTACTTAAAATCACAGGAACCAATCACGTTTTGGGACACAGACTTTGGGCAAAAGATTTTCCAAAAACTTCGGGACAGATCAAGACTAAATTTCTGATTGTTGGAGGAGGAATCTCCGGACTTTCGGCTTGTCGATATTTGAACAATAATAATGAGACTGATTTTCTTTTGGTGGAAATGGAAAATCATCTGGGCGGAAATGCTTCCAACGGCGAAAACAGGTTTTCCAAATTTCCTCTCGGTGCGCATTATCTTCCTATTCCAAACAAAGAAGATCTGGAACTGATAGAATTCCTGAGAGAGTGCAACATCTATCTTGGTGATGACGAAAACGGTTTGCCGATTTTGGATGATGAGCAGCTTACTTTCCCGAAAGAAGAACGTCTGTTTTTCAAAAATGAATGGCAAAATGATTTGATTCCTCAAAACGGAATTTCCCGTTCCGCAAAAGAAGAAATATCCGAGTTTTTCAAGTTGATGGATGATTTCCGAACCAGAAAAGATGCTTCTGGAAAATATTGGTTTGATATTCCGCTTGCAAAATCCAGCGATGAAGCCAAAGAATTGGACCAAATCACATTTTTGGATTGGCTTGCAAATAACCATTTCAAATCTCAGGAATTACTTTGGTTATTGGATTATTCTTGCAAAGACGATTATGGTTTGGGTCTGAAATATGTTTCGGCTTGGGCAGGAATTCATTATTTTGCAGGTAGAAAAAACAATTGGGCCACCAACCGGAATGATCAGGTTTTTACCTGGCCGGAAGGCAATGCAAGATTGGCAAAACATCTTTCAAAATTTATTGGGAATAATCATCTCAAAAATCATCTTGTTTATGATGTGAATTCTGATAAAGATAATGTTGAGGTTTTGGTTTATGACAATCAATTAAAAATTTCCAAAAAAATTCTGGCAGAAAAAGTTCTTTTTGCGACGCCACAATTCGTCAATCAGCGTATTTTCCGAGACAGAAAATTCAAGAATTTTAATTATGTGCCTTGGTTATTAGCCACTTTGACTTTGAAAAACGAGTTTGGAGGTGCAGAAGAATTGGCTTGGGACAATGTGATTTTCGGAACCGAAGGTTTGGGTTATATTTATGATCAGCATCAGAACCTCAGCCAAAATATTGGCGAAAAAGTGATTACTTATTACCGAAGTTTTTCAACAGAAAATTGTAAAAAAGCAAGGCGGACATTGTACAATTTGAAAGAAGAGGAACTCAAAAATCTAGTTTTGAACGATTTGAAAGTAGCGCATCCGGAAATTGAAAATTTTATCATCGATATTCAGTTTCATAAATTGGGACACGGAATGATTTCGCCGGTTCCGGGTTTTATTTTCGGAAAAGAAAAAGCGCAGGCAAAGCAAAGTATAGATAACAAAATATTTTTTGCTCATACCGATTTATCCGGGATTTCTATTTTCGAAGAAGCGTTTCATCAAGGAATTAGAGCGGCGAAAGAAATGACCGGAATATGAAATCCATTAGATAACATTTGACCTTTAAAAAAAATAAGTATCTCCAAATGAAACAACCCTGGATTCATAATGCGAAAACCGATTGGAGCTTTATTTTATCTCCACCATTTTTGGTTTTGGCAGTTGTTATTTTGTTTCAGAATCAGATTCAGAATCTGGAACATCATTATTCTTTTTACACTTGGCTTGTTCTTATTGTTTTTGTAGATGTTGCCCACGTTTATTCCACATTATTCAAAACTTATTTTATCAAAGAAGAACTCCGGAAAAGAAAACTATTGTATTTTGGGATTCGAGCAATTAGTCTAGTTTTCGGTTTGATA
>JAEXJU010000158.1 GCA_023448955.1 Bacteroidota bacterium | reverse complement strand
TATTTGGTTACGAGTCGTGGGGTCTTTGAATATCTTAATTAATGCATATAAAACATCTACAATATCTCATTTATTTCGTTTACTAAAAATGATAAGATTGTTATGAATAAGTGAGATTGGGGTAGGGTAGATGAAAAAGATAGACTTGCATATTCATACAATCAGATCTATTAGTGATTCAAAAAAAATTGATTTTTCAGTAGATAAGTTATCAGAGTATATAGATGAAAAAAAACTTAATGCTATTGCTATTACGAATCATAATATTTTTGATATTGATCAGTTCAGGGAAATAACAGAGAAAATTGAAATACCAGTTTTTCCTGGAGTAGAGATTGATTTGGAGAAAGGCCACTTGTTGTTGATCGGTGATTATTTAGATTTTTCAATTGAAGAATTTGCTTTATCATGTGAAAGATTAGGTAATTTCATAAAGGAACAATCTGATTCTCTGACTTTAGCAGAGTTTTATTCAGTTTTTCCAAAACATACTTTGAGAAAGTATTTATTGATTCCACATTACCGTAAATCACCTAAGATTCCAGAAGAAATTATTCAGGAACTGTCGGAGCATTCTACTATTACAGCTGGGGAAGTCAGTTCTCCACGTAAATTTATGGAGTTAAAAAATGAAGTTGATAATTTAACGCCTGTATTATTTAGTGATCAAAGAATTTGCTGCTTTATGAATAGTTTTAACAATCATCAGACATATTTTAATATTTCTGAAATTAGTTTATCAGCAATTAAAGGAGCATTATCGGATAAAACAAAAGTAAGTTTGTCTAAAAAAGAGGGAAAAGACTTATTTGAAATTCATAATGGAATTAATGCATCCACAGGATTAAATGTTTTATTGGGAGAAAGATCTTCTGGCAAAACTCATCTATTAAATAAAATTGAGGAAAGTACTAAAAATACAAAATATATTCGTCAATTTGAATTAGTCGAAACTAATGAAAAACGCTCTGAAGAGACTTTTCATACTCAATTACAGAATGATGAAAGTTTATTTTCAGCGGAATATTTAGCTGAGTTTAATGAAATTGTCAAAGATATGCTGAATATTAATATTCTTGCTACAAATAAAACTGTTAATGAATATGTACAGTCACTGGTAAAAAATGCAGAAAGTACGGAGAAGAAGGACGCGTTTGCTAAATCGGCACTTTTTAGTGAGGAAAAGTTTAAACTTAAGGATTTATCAACCTTAGAAGAATTAATTAAAGCAACCCAAATAATCCTTGATAATAATGAATATTCGACGATAATTGACGAAGTTCTTGAAAGAAAACAACTTGAAGAATTACTTATTCGTTTGATTAAAGAGCACAGACGCATTTCTTTGGAAAATGTAATAAAGGAAAAGGCAAATACTATTATTAGTAATGTTCAAAGTGAGCTGTCGTTAAAAACAACAACTCAAAGGATTATAGATATTGACTTGGGAATGATTGCTGAAGAACAGTTGAAAATGCAAAAGTTTAACGAACTCACGAAAAAACTCCAACAAGATGAAATTCTTGATGAAAAGCAAATTTATGATTTCACAGTTAGAAAATCAAAAAGAAAGTTTGCGAACCCACGTGAGATGCTTGATCAAGCAAAAATGAAAATCCGTTTTTCTGAGATATTTCCAGCATATTCAGTCCCATTTGATTTTTTGCAAAAATTAAAAAGTAAAGAAAAACTTGAAACTGCAGATTTTTATAAGTACTTCGTTAAAATACAAGTTGAGATTTTAAATAAAGATTTGAAGCCGGTTTCTGGTGGACAAAGGGCTGAGTATAATTTTTTAAGAAAAATTGAGGGAGCTCTAGAATACGATATGTTACTCATCGATGAGCCTGAATCCTCGTTTGATAATCCATTTCTTGATACAAAAATAAATACAATGTTGAAGAGCATTTCAAAAAATATCCCAGTATTTGTTTCAACCCATAACAATACAATTGGTGGTTCTATCAATCCAGACTTCATTTTGCATACAAAAAGGAGTATTGAAAAGGATAATCCTGTTTTTAGAGTGTTTACTGGTTATCCAACCGATAAAGTATTATACTCAAATGATGGAAAATCTATTAATAATTTATCTGTTCAATTAACTTGTCTTGAAGCAGGAGAGGATTCATATAGTAAGAGGAGCGAGATGTATGAAATACTTAAAAATTGAAAACAACCAAGGCTTTTTCCTAAAAAAAGATAATTGGATTGCGATTGACCAAATCACAAAGGATGATCTTTTTAATTTTATTAGTGTGATCTTGGACAATGGTGATGGAGAATTTGAGATGGATGAGTTCGATGAAGAAATAATCCAACATGCTGCTCATAAAATTATATATAAAAATATTTATAATAAACTTTTGGAATTAAAAAAAGAGAGAGATAACCTTCAGGACAAAGTAAATCAGCAGTTTTCAACTGCATTCCAAAAATATGCAAATGATTAATGACAAAATTTTGAAAGACTCATTCAATGGAATGGGTCTTTTACTGTGTTAAGGAAGATGAGCTAATGAAAAAAATAAAAAGCTATACCAGTATCTGGGCAGTTGAAAAGGTTATTTACGCAATTAATGACTTTCAGCTGCCTTTTCCTGTGACCTTTAACCAGATGGCTTGGTTCGTTTTATCCTTGCTGTTTGTCATCGTTTTTGCCCATGTGCCTCCGCTATCTATGATAGAGGGGGCCTTTTTAAAATACTTAGGCATACCGGTGGCGGTTACTTGGTTCATGTCGCAAAAGACGTTTGACGGTAAGAAACCATTGGGATTTTTACGATCCTTTATCAGTTATCACTTACGATTTAAGGTTACTTTTGCTGGAAAAAAAGTCAAAGAACAGAAGAAACGATGGGATGAGCCCATTACTCTTGTAAGGAGTGTGAATTATGTACCCGATTAAGTATATTGAAAATAATCTTGTCTTTAATCAAGA
>JAEXJU010000071.1 GCA_023448955.1 Bacteroidota bacterium | reverse complement strand
GTTTATATGTTTAAGACATTCTAACGGTAGCGATACTTGGACAGATATTCTTCTGCCTTTTGATAACAACAATTTTAAACTTATTGAAAATAGTCTAGTTTATGATAAAATAAATGGAATTGTTATTTGTGAAACAGATTCAGCTAACTATAAATTATTTGCTGAAAACATAAAATCAGGAAGAAAACAATTCTTTGGAAATGATTGGGAAGACTGTTCAAGTGTATTTCCACATTATTGCATTGATAGTATTAATCTTGCTGACAAAAACCTATACATAGAATGGATTATACCCAATAAAACTGAAAAATCCACCAAAAAGCAAATTAAAAAGATTTGGTTAATTTTCTAATCAATTAGAAAACCGCTCCAGCAGCCCAACCAAAGAATTCACATCGTGGACACCGCTTTCTTTCCAAAGCAATTCTCCATTTCTAAAAATCGCTAAAGTTGGAACACCACGTACGCCATTATCTGATGCAATTGTTGGAAATTGATCCACATCGATCTTAACAATCCTGGCCTTGTCTCCAACCTGTTCCTTAACCGAGTTAAGAACGGAAGACTGCACTTTGCAAGGCTGACACCATGTTGCAAAAAAATCGATAAGAACCGGACGTTCGGATTGTATGAGTTCTTGAAATTTCTGTGACATAATTAAATATTTTTTTGAACACTAAGACCACAAAGTTTCTGTATTATTACACAAATATTAAGTTTCACAAAGACGTAAAACTTAACAAAGTAAAACTATTCTTCTCTAAGCGAAGCGCCTTTGTGAAACTTTAAATAAATAAAAAACTTTGTGAACTTTGTGTTCAATAATTCTACAAAGTTTTACTCTGGCAAACAAAATTGCTCAGAGGAAATTTTCCGGTTTTCTTAATGGCATTGAAACCACCATCGATCTCGGTAAAATTCCTGTAACCTCTTGCCTGCAAAATACTTGCCGCAATCATACTTCTGTAACCACCGGCACAATGAATATAAAAATGCTCGGAATTATCTAAAGAACTAACCCAATCATTGATATAAGCCAGCGGCTTGCTGTAAGCTTCATCAATATGTTCCGCTTCATATTCGGTTTCCTTTCTTACATCAATAACTTTTACCCGTTCTGAAAACTCTTCAGCAAATTCCTCTGCTGTAATTCTTTTAATTTCGTCTGTTTCCATTCCGGATTTTTCCCAGGCTTCAAAACTTCCGTTTAAATAGCCCAAAACATTGTCAAATCCAACTCTGCTTAGTCTGGTAATGACTTCTTCTTCGGTTCCTTCATCAGAAACCAAAAGAATAGGCTGCTGAACATCTACGATCATTGCACCAACCCAAGGTGCAAAATCACCTTTAATGCCGATATTGATAGAATTGGGAACAAATCCTTTATGAAAAACAGCTGCATTTCTTGTATCCAGGATCAAAGCTCCGGTTTCTTCCGCTGCCGTTTCGAATTCATCTACAGATAATGGATTGTTGCCTTTTTTCAGTACTGTTTCAAAACTTTCATAGCCACCTTTGTTCATCGCCACGTTCATCCCGAAATATTTCGGAGGTGCAGTCAGTCCGTCCAGAACTTCATTGATAAAAGATTCTTTATCTGGCTGATTAAGCGCATAATTGGTTCTTTTCTGATTTCCTAAAGTATCTACTGTTTCCTTCTGCATATTCTTTCCGCAGGCAGAACCAGCGCCGTGAGCCGGATAAACCGTAATAGAGTCGTCCAAAGGCAAAATCTTGCTATGTAAACTTTCATACAGCATTCCGGCAAGATCTTTTTCGGTGATTTCGCCCGCTTTCTGAGCAAGATCCGGTCTGCCGACATCGCCGAGGAATAAAGTATCACCTGAAAAAATAGCGGTCTCTTTTCCATCTTCATCTATCAGAAGAAAAGTGGAACTTTCCAGAGTATGTCCGGGCGTATGAAGCACTTTTATTTTGATATTTCCGATCTCAAAAATTTGGTCGTCTTTTGCTATAATGGCATTAAATTCCGGTTGTGCAGTCGGCCCGTAAACAATCGGTGCTCCTGTTTTTTCAGAAAGATCCAGATGCCCGGAAACAAAATCGGCGTGGAAGTGTGTTTCGAAGATGTATTTTAGTTTTACCTGATCTTTTTCAAGACGGTCAAGATAAGGTTTCACTTCTCTTAGTGGGTCTATTATAGCGGCTTCTGTGCCGGAAACTATGTAGTAGGCGCCCTGTGCGAGACATCCTGTATATATTTGCTCAACCTTCATTGGGGTAGAATTTATTCAAACTTTTATTTTTTTTGATTGTCGGTTAGAGTTTTTCAATACAAATATGAGGTTATTTAAACTAACTGTAAATATTTTTTAACTGATATTATTTATGATTATGATTTAAATTTAAACAAACGATTGATTTTATTGGTCATATCAGTAATATTAATTGTTTACTTACTGACAAGCGCCCATATTCCAACACCTATTCCTGCATAAGCAGTTACTGTAAGAATATCTGCAACAGGTTGTGAAAACCGTCTCTCGGCTATTGTAGACTGATTGATCTGATTCTTATGAAATTTTAGAATTTTTTTGGGTTTATGAATAACGTGAGCCACCAGAGAATCACTTTCCCATTTATCAACCTGGATTTTATAGCTCTTTTCCGCTACATCAATTTTGTAGAACTTATTAGGTTCCAGCTTTTCCATAATGTTTGTAGCTCTTGGTTTATTGGCTTTTACAGGGACTATTTTGTTGGATGATGTCGCAGATAAATCGGCCTGATTTACAGAAGCTACATTTTCAGTAATTTGTTTTTTAGGCTTTTGCCGTGCTTCCGGCTGGGTTTCTTTTATATCATCGGTTTCTGCACTTGTTTTATAGGTATAGCAATTACTTAGAGATAATGATATAAATACGAGATAGAGATATTTTTTCATAGTTCAAATTTAATAATTAAACGGATTATTTATGATTTTCTTTTTAAACGATGATTTTTATTCTCAATACTTATTTTTATTACAAAAAATTGAATCTCTAATGGCATTAATACAAAACATTTCTCTTAATTAATTTGTATTTTAGCGCTTCAAAAATCAGGAACATTGGCTAAGAAAGAAACTCCATTAATGACACAATATAATACCATCAAGGCGAAATATCCTGATGCCTTGTTATTATTCAGAGTTGGAGATTTCTATGAAACTTTTGGACAGGATGCGATAAAAACTTCCCAGATTCTTGGCATCGTTTTAACAAAAAGAGCTAATGGCGAAGGCCATATAGAATTGGCGGGATTTCCGCATCATTCCGTAGATTCTTATCTGCCAAAACTGGTAAGAGCCGGGATGCGTGTCGCCATCTGTGATCAGTTGGAAGATCCAAAATCGGTTAAAGGAATTGTAAAACGTGGTGTTACGGAATTGGTAACCCCGGGAGTTACGTTCAATGACCAGGTTTTATCTTCTAAGAAAAATAATTTTCTGCTTTCTCTTCATAAGGACAAAGAAAAATATGGAATGGCGCTGGTTGATGTTTCCACCGGAGAATTTTTGGTGAGTGAGGGCAATCTTGAAAAATTACTTCACGTCGTCCATACTTTTGATCCGAGTGAGATTATTTACCAGAGGACTTCCGAGATTCCGAATCAGCTGAAGAATAAAAATGTTTTCAAGCTGGAAGATTGGGCATTCCGATATCCTTATGCTTACGAAAAACTGACTTCACATTTCAAAACCCAATCTTTGAAAGGATTTGGAATTGAGAATTTTAAGCTTGGAATTACAGCAGCAGGCGCTATTTTCGCTTATCTTGTAGAAGATACCCATCACGCATTATTGCAGCATATCACCAAAATTCAGGTGATTCCGCAGGATGATTATCTGATGATGGATCAATTTACATTGAGAAATCTTGAAATTGTTTATTCTGCTAATCATAACGGAAAATCACTTCTTGATATTATCGACAAAACCTGCACGCCAATGGGCGGAAGATTGCTAAGAAGACGATTGATTCTCCCTTTGAAAAACATTAGTGATATCAACAGAAGGCTAAGCCTGATTGAATTTCTGAATAAAGAAGAGTCTTTAAAATATGAAATCAAAGATTTGCTGAAAGGTATTTCGGATCTGGATAGATTGATCGGAAAATTAGCGGCTGAAAAGATTTCACCGAAAGAATTAGGTTATCTCCGCCAAAGCATCATTAATATCAATGAAATCCGTAAAAAACTCCTTAATTTTCCCGACGTTCTAGCATGGATAGACCCGTTTATTAATCTGGAAGAATTGATTGATGTTATAAAAAATCACTTGAATGATGAACTCCCGGTAAACATCAGCAAAGGAAATGTTATTAAAGAAGGTATTTCGGAAGAGCTTGATCACTTAAGAAATCTTCAGAGTAAAGGAAGAGGATTTCTGGACGAAATGTGCCAGCGTGAGATTGAAAGAACCGGAATCACAAGTCTGAAAATTGATTTCAACGGTGTTTTCGGATATTATATCGAAGTTAGAAATACACATAAAGATAAAGTTCCGGAAGATTGGATCCGTAAGCAAACTCTGGTTAATGCAGAACGCTATATTACCGAGGAATTAAAAGAGTACGAAAACCAGATTCTTGGCGCCGAAGAAAAGATTGGCAAACTAGAATCTGAACTTTACAGAAATGTCTGTGACAATGTTATGATCTACATTGATCAATTACAGGAAAATTCGAAATTGATTGGTGAACTGGATTGTGCAGTCGGTCTGTCGGATCTCTCGGTCGAAGATAATTATACCAAACCGATTCTTAACGAATCTTTCTCAATTGATATTCAGGAAGGGCGACATCCCATCATCGAAAAGTCACTTCCGCTAGGCGAATCTTACATCC
>JAEXJU010000147.1 GCA_023448955.1 Bacteroidota bacterium | reverse complement strand
GATCCACCCTACTTGTATTCCTGTTCACGGAACACAGCAATCGAAATTGACACTAATGTCAGAATCTCTTAGAAATTCAGGAAGAATCTGGGTTCCTAAAAAAATTGAAGATGCTGTAGCTATTCGTGAAGGAAAACTGAGAGCCGAGAACATCAAAGAAGAGGACAGGGATTATTATCTGGAAAGAAGATATCCTGCATTTGGAAATTTAGTTCCTAGAGACGTGGCTTCCAGAGCTGGAAAAGAAAGATGTGATGCTGGTTTCGGAATCGAAAATAATGATACCAAAGAAGGCGTTTTTCTGGATTTCTCTACTGAAATCATGAAAAAAGGAAAAGAAGCGGCTATTGAAAAACATATCCACAACCCTACTGATCAGCAGATTTATGATCTTGGTAAAAAATGGGTAGAGGAAAAGTATGGAAACCTATTCCAGATGTACGAAAAAATCACAGCAGACGATCCTTATAAAACACCGATGAAAATTTACCCAGCTGTTCACTACACAATGGGTGGCGTTTGGGTAGATTACAATTTACAATCAACAATTCCTGGATGTTTTGTGATTGGTGAGGCTAATTTCTCAGACCACGGTGCGAACAGACTAGGAGCATCTGCGCTGATGCAAGGTCTAGCCGATGGATATTTCGTTTTGCCTTATACTATTGCAGATTATCTTTCTGCTGACATCAGAACAGGTAAGATTCCTACTGAAACACCTGAGTTCACTAATGCTGAAAAAGACATTAAGGATAAAATTAATTTCTTCCTTACCAATAAGGGAACACATTCTGTAGATCATTTCCATAAACAACTGGGACACATTATGTGGAACAAAGTAGGTATGGGAAGAACACCTGAAGGTTTGAGAGAGGCTATCAGAGAAATCGAAGAAGTAAGAAAAGACTTCTGGCAAAACGTGAAAGTTCCTGGCGATGCTGATAACCTTAACCCAGAATTGGAAAAAGCTTTCAGAGTGGCTGATTTCCTTGAGCTGGGACAACTGATGGCTATCGATGCGCTTAACAGAAACGAATCTTGCGGTGGACACTTCCGCGAAGACCATTCTACTCCAGACGGAGAAGCTGAACGTGATGATGTGAATTACAAATATGTTGCTGCCTGGGAATACAAAGGTGGAGACATCAATCAGGAAGTGATGCACAAAGAAGAATTGGTGTACGAAAACATCGAAGTTAAAGCAAGAAGTTACAAATAATCTCCATTCAAAAATATATAAAAATGAGTGCAAAAAAAGGCTTAAATCTTACGCTGAAAATTTGGAGACAAAAAAATAATAAATCGAAGGGGCAATTCGAAACTTATAAAATTTCTGACGTTTCTACGGATTCTTCATTCCTGGAAATGTTGGATATCCTGAATGAGCAATTAATCAATGACGGAAAAGATCCAGTTGCCTTTGACCACGACTGTCGTGAGGGAATCTGCGGAATGTGTTCTCTTTATATCAATGGCAGAGCACATGGTCCGGACACAGGAATCACTACTTGTCAGTTGCATATGCGTCATTTTAGAGATGGCGAAACCATCCATATAGAACCTTGGAGAAGTGCTGCTTTCCCGGTAATCAAAGACTTGGTGGTGGACAGAAGCGCATTCGACAGAGTGATGGCTGCCGGTGGTTTTGTATCTGTAAACACTTCAGGAAACACGCTGGACGCTAATGCTATTCCAGTACCAAAAGAAGATGCAGACAAAGCAATGGATGCGGCGGCTTGTATCGGTTGTGGTGCTTGTGTTGCTTCTTGTAAAAACGGTTCTGCAATGCTGTTCGTAGGTGCGAAAGTATCCCAGTTTGCATTATTGCCACAAGGCCGTGTAGAAGCCAAGAGAAGAGTTCTTAATATGGTAAAAGCTATGGATGAGGAAGGATTCGGAAATTGTTCCAATACCGGCGCTTGCGAAGTTGAATGCCCGAAAGGAATTTCACTGGAAAATATTGCAAGAATGAACCGCGAGTTTGCAGTGGCAAACCTTTCTACCGCTAATTCTTAGTTATAGAAATCACATTTAAATATTATATAAATCCGGTTGATTAGTCAATCGGATTTTTTTTGCACCTTTTGACTCTGTCGCAAGTTATTTGATATTTTTTATGGCAGCTTTTCCGCCTTCCGTTCCCGCTATTTTTTGCCCAAGCTATCCCAAACAAAAAATGAGCTCCACTCAAGTCGGGCTGCGGGTTTTGTCCTAAAATCAACTTTTATCAATAAAAATAATCAGTAAAATTCTTATAAATCAAAAACACTTGGTCTCTTCGTAACGATGCAGTCTTTGATCCAAAGCATAAATGCCAGACCAAGATAAAACAAAAAGAAAATCCCGGCAGTAGCAAAAGTTGAGTAAATGAAAAAAACACGAAGTTTGGAAACAGGTATTCCTAATTTGGTTCCATATCTGGTGAGAACACCAAACCATTCTCTTTCCATTTTATGGCGCATTCCGCTGATTGCTTTAGGTTCTTGCATATTTAGTTATCTGTTTTAAGAAGTTGAAAACCTATAGCGCAATTTAAGCATTTTTTCCGAGTACAAAATATTTTATACTGGTATAGAAAAGCTTGGCTCTGAAGCGCATTTCCAAACCTCAGCCCTAGTTTTTTCCATTCGTCCAAAACCGAATTTTTCTCAGGCTTCATCTCTTTATAGAAATCAAAAATATCATCCACTATCTCCGGGTTATGATTCTTGTGATAGAAATATTTCAAAGGCAAAACGGTATTGATAATAATCAGATCAATAAAATCCGGAGTAAGGTATTTCTCGCTATCAATAGAAGAAATCTTCCCAAAATTGAATTTATTATTCCAATAGTCAGATGCTTTTATATTCTTGAAAATTCCATATAATTCATCCGTCGTTTTTGCTTCAATCAGCTTAGAAAATAGATTTTGTTGCAAGTTATAGAGACTGGCTAACTGAGACAATCTGATGGACGGAAAATTAGGTGGGCGAAGTTTTGAAAATTTTGGCTGAATCCTAATGTCCGGCAAATTAAACTTAACCTTCAAAAATTCGAATTCTCGTTTCCAGACTGTCATCATTTCATCTGCCGGATTTTCTAAAAACCCACACATACCGAAAAATAATGATTCCAGCTGAACAGGGTTCTGACTCACTTTACGGATTATATTAAAATCCAGAACTTCTGCGAGCTGTAAAAAGAGCTCAGCATTTACTTTGAGACCAAATGTATAAGCCAGGTTCTGAAAGAGAATCGCTTCATAATCATTTCGATATTTATTAAGAGCTTCAGCAAAAATTATTGATTTTGCATGCATTTTTTTAAGCAAAACAGTTTCTTCGAAAAACAATGGTATTTTACTCTCATCAAACAATACTTCGCAAGCAATGAACTGATGTTCGGATTTCAGATGGTTATGTTTACGGATCAGCTCGTCATCAATATAATTATTGAGCTCGAGTGTAGGAATTTTTTGGTTTTCAAGTTCAGGAATATCACAATCTTTGATATAAACTGCGTGTAGAATAAGATTTCCAAATTCAGAATTACCGGAATGATTATGAAAAAACCAATCCGAAGCTTTGGTATGTATTTCTATATTTCCTGCAAAAATAATATCATCAATTTTAATTTTTGCAAAAAGGAAATCCGGTCCGGAATTTTTATTCCATTCTCCGAATTCTAATATTTCTATGGTTTTTCCATCTGTAGAGATAAAATCAAAGCTCCGGAATTTTTTATAATTCCAGATATATTGCAATATGTCTTCATTCATTTGTGCTATAGTTTTTAAATTCCAGAAATAGAAAACCCTTTCGAGGCATTATTCTGAAAGGGTTAAGTTATAAAAAATTCCGAAATATAAAGTAAATTGAACTCTAAATTAATTTTCTGAACTTATTAGTTTTGAATGATCAAATCTGGTAATTGTATTTTCATACATCTCTATGTAGAGTGGTAAAATGTTTTTAAGGTCAAATCTGAAGGCCTGTTCTTTGGCATTATTTTTCATTTCTGAAAGAAGTTTTTCATCACTTAACAGTTTTATACAGTAATTGGACATCGCTTCTACATTTCCTGTTTCTGCCAGAAAACCAGTTTTTCCCTGGATATTGACTTCCGGAATTCCTCCCGCATTACTGCTGATCACAGGTGTTCTCGCAGCCATAGCTTCCAAAGCAGCAAGACCGAAACTTTCCTGCTCCGAAGGCAAAAGAAAGACATCCGATAGTTGCAGAATTCTGTAGAGGTCATTTACTTTTCCCAGTAATTTGATCTTACCGATTAGCTCCGGATTGGTTTCCATGAATTCAGAAATTTTTTCCATCTCCGGACCTTCTCCAATAATGATAAGTTTTGACTTTACTTTTTTATTGACATTTTTGAAAATCTCCAAAACATCTTGAATTCTTTTAACAGGACGAAGGTTGGAAACGTGGATCAGTATTTTCTCATCATCATTGGCAAATTGCTTTCTTTGGCAGGCATTTCCCTCTTCATCAAAAACAGAATTATCTATAAAATTGGTTATCACCTGTATATCCTTCTGAATATTAAAAAACTGCAAAGTGTCCTTTCTCAGACTTTCGGACACAGAAGTAATTGTATCACTCTGATTAATTGAAAATTCGACCGCGTGTTTGTAGCTCGGATGCTGGCCAACCAAAGTGATGTCCGTGCCGTGAAGCGTGGTTACAAGAGGAATATCTTTATTTTCTGCTTTCAGCATCTGCTTTGCCGTAAAAGCTGCATAAGCATAAGGAATAGCGTAATGGGCGTGCAAAATATCCAATTTGTAAAGATTCACAACACGATAAATCATGGACGACAATGCGATATCATAAGGCTGATATTGGAACAACGGATAAGTCTGAACATTGACTTTATGGAAAAAGATATTCGGATTGGTTACATCCAAACGTGCTGGCAATGCGGAACTTATGAAATGAACTTCATAACCCTTATCGGCCAAAGACATTCCCAATTCTGTTGCTACAATTCCGCTTCCGCCGTATGTTGGATAGCAAAGTATTCCTATTTTCATTTTTTTATATTTATTGGACCTTCGGAGGTTTGGAACAATCAAAGTTACTCTATTACCATCTTAGAAGTTTTAGTTTCCGAACTATTTTTTCTATCAGTTTCATTGGCTGACTTCTTCACCTCAACATCGATTCCCATTCCGAATTCCAGATTATCATTAACCAAAACAGGCAGTCTTCCCCAGATTTTTGTTTGACCTAAGAGTCCGTTGGCCGTGGCTTTCATAGAATCTTCGTTGTTTTCATAAGAAACTAAAACAGTAGAAATATTAGAAACATCAATATCTCTCAATGCATAAGGACTGCCGAAAACATCAAGAATCACGTTTTGATTTTTACTAAGATCTGCTAAAGTTTTTTTACTTGCATCTGAAATTTTGTACGGTTTGTAAGCCGTGGAATTATCTTTATGGAAGCCAACTATCACTTTAGAGTTACCTGGGATTGTATTGATTTCGTCAGATTTTTTAACAACAACGGTAGTACCGGTATTAATCTGAGTCAGAAAAGTATCATAAGACGCTTCTTCCAATGGGACATAATAATAAGTAGTTTTGGAATCCAGCGGTAAAAGTTTTTTATCATCTTTTATCAGCGTCAATGCATTGGCATACATCTTCTGCACAATAGCGGAATGAGTTGCATTTTTCAGATCGCCATTGATGTTATCTGGATTCACTTGATTGTATTGATTCAATCCAAGAAAATATTTCGTCTGCAAGATTTTTTTGACACTCTCTTCTACCCTGCTTTGGGAAATCTCACCTTTGTCAATGGCCTGCTGAATCAGTTTTTTACCTGTAGCCACATCCTGAGAAAAAAGCATAATATCGTTCCCTGCCTTAAAAGCCATTGCATCTAGCTCTCCTGCTTTGAATTTATTGGCAACAGCGCCCATATTTAGCGCATCAGTAATAATAAGACCTTTATATCCGAATTTTTCTTTCAGAACGTCAGTAATTATTTTTTTAGAAACCGAGGCTGGAATTCCTTTTTCTGTTTCTATCGCAGGAACGTAAAGATGCGCCACCATTACGC
>JAEXJU010000114.1 GCA_023448955.1 Bacteroidota bacterium | reverse complement strand
ATCATTTAATCAATTATAATTTATCATTTATAATTATATGAAACATTGGATACAAGCCGCAAGGCTTAGAACTTTACCACTTTCTATGAGTGGAATAATTATGGGAAGTTTCATTGCAAAATGGAGACTTTCTGAAAATGGAGGATCCTGGGATTGGAGAATTTTCGCTCTGGCACTTCTCGTTACATTGTTATATCAAATCCTTTCCAATTTTGCTAATGACTACGGCGATGGTGTAAAAGGAACCGACAAAAATAGGATTGGGGAAGCAGAACAAAGAGCTGTGGCTTCCGGGAAAATAACAGCAATTCAAATGAGAAATGCTGTGATTTTATTATCAATCTTATCTTTAATTGCAACAGTTGCGTTGCTTTACGTTGCATTTTATCCAAATTATATCAGAGAATTCTGGATTTTCATCGGGTTGGGAATTGCTTGTATTTTGGCCGCAATAGGTTATACTGTTGGTAAAAAACCTTATGGATATTTAGGATTGGGCGATATTTTTGTGTTCATATTTTTCGGCCTGGTTTCTGTTGGCGGTAGTTATTTCCTGTTTACAAAAACCTTTGATTATGATATTCTGATTCCGGCTTCAGCAATCGGTATGTTGAGTATGGCGGTTCTTAATCTCAATAATATGAGAGATATTGTAAATGACGAATTATCCGGAAAGAAAACTTTTGCATTGAGATTGGGCTACAAAAAAGCGATGATTTATGAAATCATATTATTGCAACTTCCGATTCTATTGATGCTTACTTTTCTGATGATAAATTTCGCTAGCAGCAATCAAGGCGTAGTTTATTATCCGTTTATAGTGATGATTCTGATGTTTCCGTTTATGAAACTCAGAAGAACCATTATGCAAATCAAAGAGCCTAAATTGCTTGATCCATTCTTAAAACAAGTCGGAATCTTAACTTTTATGATGGCTGTCTTAACAGCTGTCGGACTTAATTTTATAAAATAATAAATCAAAAAAAATGAAAATAAAATTCCTGGGACAAAATTGTTTTTTGTTCACATATAACGGAAAAACAATTCTTTCCGATCCTTTTTACAACTATCAGAAAGAGCAATCCGGTTTTGATATCACAGCTCATAAAATCGATTACGTTTTAATTACGCACGCTCATGGAGATCATATTGCAGATGTAAAAGAAGTTCTCCAAAATCATCCTGATGCAACGGTTATCGGACAGCCGGAGATTTGTGGTTACTTTAAGCATTCTAATAATATTGATATCAACTTTGGCGGTTCTGCAAAAATCGATGATCTAAAAATTTCTATGGTTCCTGCGTTGCATACGAGTTCTTTCCCGGACGGAACTTACGGTGGTTTGGCAGCTGGATACATTTTCAGATTTGCGGACAAAAGAAATCTTTATTTGGCTGGAGATACTGGTATAACAGCGGAAATGAGTTTGTTTCCACAGGTTTTCGGAACCTTAGATTTATCAATATTGCCTGTCGGAAAACATTATACGATGTGTCCAAGAAAAGCTGCTTTTGCTGCGTCAGAATTATTGAAAACGCCAAAAGTAATTGGTTGTCATTTTGATACTTTTCCACCAATTGAAATCAATCACGAAGATGCTAAAAAGCATTTTACTGATAAGAATATTGATTTTACTTTACCAAAACTGGGAGAGGAGTTTGAATTTTAAATAAAAAAAATTCTGAGATTAAATTGATTTGGAAATTATTTAATCTCAGAATTTCTTAATGTATAGATACAAAAAATGGCAAGCTACCTAAATCACACCGCTACGACCAATTACCTTTGCTGCGTTCCCACCCTGGAGGATTCTCAGGAGCTGGTTGTTTAGGACTTGCCGGTGCAAAGATAGAAATTAAAAATGAAATTGAAAAAGGAATAAGGAATTAAGACTGAAAAATCCTGGCGAAAACTGGTAATTATCTGATTTTTAAATCGATTTTTTTTGAATATCTTTTGTTCTTATCCTTTATCTATTAATCTAAATTAAATTATGACAAAAAATCCTTTAGCTGTAGGCTTTGGTTTATATTTAGCAACTATGCTGGTTTTCTTCGTTGTGTATTATTTTTTTGCAGACGCCAGTTATTTCGATACCAGTATGAAAGTCAATGCTTTCGGTATGACATTTTTATATGTTTTGGGTGCGTTTCTTTCCGTACTTTGGTTTCGCGGCAACAGCAGAATAACTTATCCACAAGCTTTCAAACAGTCTTTTCTAACTTTGATTGTCGGAGGTTTTCTTTCAATTATGTCCATTTTTGCATTCCTCAATTTTGCCGATACAGAAGCCAGAGATATGCTTAATCATCAATACATCGACACTGAGTTGAAAAATCTGGATGAATCTTATGCGAAATTAAAAGTAGAATCTGCCAATCTTAAAGATCAAACTAAAATAAAAGAACTGGAAACAGACTATAAAAATGCTAAAGAAGCCAGATTAGCGGCCAGGAAAGAAAACCGTAACTATTTTTCTTTTCAGTTTTTGTCTGCGGTTTTTGGCGGTTTTGTTTTGTTTTACTTACTTTTGTCTATCATCATTGCAGGCTTTTTGAAAAACAAAAAGCGTTATGAGTAAGGTGTTGGTTTATAGATAATTATAATTTTTATTTAAATTGATTATTTATTTGAAATACAAAATCCAATATCTGAAACTTAACACATAACATCTTTTATAAAAAATGAATCTTTCTATAATCGTCCCATTACTTAACGAACAAGACTCTCTGGAAGAGTTGTTCACCAGAATCGATAACGTATGTCGAGACAACAAATTATCTTACGAAGTTTGGTTCATAGATGACGGAAGCACAGATTTATCTTGGTCAATCATAGAAAATCTTAAAATCCAGTATCCGCAGATTCACGGGATTAAATTTTCTAAAAATTACGGAAAATCTCAGGCACTTCACGCAGCTTTTGAAAAAGTGAATGGCGATGTAATCATTACAATGGACGCTGATTTACAGGATTTTCCGGAAGAAATTCCTGAACTATACGAAATGGTAACCGCAGGTAATTACGATATTGTCTCTGGCTGGAAAAAGAAGCGTTTTGATAACGTGATGACCAAAAATATCCCGTCAAAACTGTTCAATGCAGCGGCGAGAAAAGTTTCCGGTGTTTCGCTTCACGACTTCAATTGCGGATTGAAGGCTTACAGAAAGCAGGTTGTAAAATCAATCGATGTTTACGGAGATATGCACCGTTACATTCCGGTTTTGGCTGCTAACGCAGGTTTTAGAAATATCACGGAAAAGCCGGTTCAGCATCAGGCAAGACCTTATGGAACTTCCAAATTCGGGACGGAACGTTTTGTTCGTGGGTTTTTGGATTTGGTGACGCTTTGGTTTGTCAGCAGATTTGGTGGGAGACCAATGCATTTCTTCGGCGCTGCCGGAACATTGATGTTCATTATCGGATTGTTGTCAGCGATTTGGTTGGGCGTTTCAAAATTGATTGACGTTTATATCTTCAAAATCTACGGAAACCTAATTGCCAATAATCCTTGGTTTTTCATTGCATTGACGATGATGATTTTGGGAAGTTTATTGTTTGTTGCAGGATTTTTAGGCGAATTGATTATCAGAACCAATCGAGAACATAAGAATTATCATATTGAGGAAATGATTTAATTATAATAATGAAATACTATTTATATTTAGTTTTGATTTTCACTGCAGTTTCCTGCGGAAAAGTCTCTCCAAAAGGCGAGATTCAATCTAAAGATATCGAATTGGCCGAGTTTTCTAAACTCGATTTAAAGGGAAAATTCAGAGTATTTTATGTCCAAAGTCCGCATAACTTTGTGAATGTAGAAACTTACCCGAATTTCTTTGACAATCTTAATATTGAGGTTAAAGATAAAAATCTTTCAATTTCTGAGAAAAACGAAACGGATAAAGTGGATTTTTACAATATTACGATTTATGGTAAAAATCCTTTTGATGTCATTAAAATCGCTGATTCTGTAGAACTTAACATCTCAAGTCAGATGAAAGTTGAAAATTTCGCGCTTCATTTAAAAGATAATGCTAAATTTATCGGTTCAGTGATTTCAGAGAAGTCGGAGATAGAAATGGCGAATAAAAGCCGGGCTAATCTTTTGGGAAAAACAACTTTAGCAAGGCTTAATATCAAAGATACAGCTAGTATTATTTCGCCGTATTGGTATATAAAAGATCTGGAAATCGATTCTCAGAACGGAAATTATGCAGAACTGAATGTAAATGAAGAAATCAAAGGAAAAATCGGTAATACATCAAAATTGATTTATTACGGAAATCCTTCGAAAAAACTGAAAGTAACTGATAAAGCGACTTTGGAGAACAAGAAAATTAATTAAACTGGAAGTTTTTATTTAAATGGAAACTGTAATAAAGCAAAATAGAAAGAATAAGTTTGGTCAATACTTTACTCCAAAAGTTGTAGCCGAATTTATGATTGAAATGGCTAGCATTTCCAAGGATTCAAAAATCTTAGAACCTTCTTGTGGACAAGGTGTTTTTTTAGAAATATTAAAACAAAAAGGATTTAATAATTTAACAGCATTCGAGATAGATCAGGAATTAGCAAATGAGTTTAATTGTGTAAAATACGAAAGCTTCATCTCCGCAAAAATTGACGAAAAATTTGATTTAATTATAGGAAATCCACCATATATCCGTTGGAAAAACCTTGAATCGGAATTGAAACAAGAACTTTCTAATAACCCAATTTGGAATAAATATTTTAATTCACTTTGTGATTATCTTTACATTTTTATTCTCAAATCAATAGAATTATTAAAAGATAATGGAGAGCTAATTTTTATTTGTCCAGAGTATTGGATGAACACTACCCATTCCATTTCATTGAGAAATTATATGGTTCAAAATGGCTATTTTGAAGAGATTTATCATTTCAACGAAACACCAATTTTTGACAATGTAACTGTTTCTATCATTATATTTAAATTTGTAAAAAGTAAAGAGAAAAAAGATAAAATAGATGTTTCAAAATTTTATGCTAATCAAAAAATAACAGCTGAAACCTTATATAATCTTAAAAATAAAATTCAGTTTAAAGATGCAGCGTTTTTAAGTGTTTCACAGTTCAAATTGAATGAAAGATGGCTTTTGCAATCAGATGAAGTTAGACAAGAATTACAAATTTTAGAAACTAATTGTTTAAAGAAAAATCAAAATACATTGCTTAATTTATTTGATGAAGACAAACAAGAATTTCATACCATCGGAGAATTTTGTGATATTGGCAATGGCTTAGTGAGTGGTTTGGACAAGGCTTTTCAAGTAAATGGACACGTTTTAACTGAGAATGAACTCAATGCAACAATTAATGTAGTAAAAGCAAAAAATTTAAAACCTTTTGTAACAGATAACATAACAAAATACATATATATAAAAGAAGGTTTAGAAGAAGAAAATTTTAAAGAAGATTATCCTAATTTTTATATTCATTTCCAAAAATACAAATCAGATCTAGATAAAAGATACCAATATAATAGAAAAATAAATTACTGGGAATGGGTTTTTTTAAGGAATTTTAATTTATTCAGAAAAGAAGAAAAAAGAATTTTTGTTCCTTGTAAAGAAAGAATTTCAAATAAAAATCATTTTCGCTTTGCACTAGTTGATGAGGATGTTTTTCCAACACAAGATGTTACTGCAATATTTAAAAAATCAACAACAAAAGAAAGCATTGAATATATTTTGGCATATCTCAATAATCCCATTATTTTTGATTGGTTAAAATGTAATGGAATTGTAAAAGGAAACATTGTAGAG
>JAEXJU010000092.1 GCA_023448955.1 Bacteroidota bacterium | reverse complement strand
AGGTAATTCCGCAAAACACTATACTGTGAGAACAGATAAATCTGGCAATTTTCAGTTTCCAAAATCGCTTGACAATAATTATTACAGATATTACCTTGTCAAAAACGGGAATAATATTGCGATGATTGACATTTATGGAAATAACAATTATAACCGAAGACCAGCTGAAAATCAGGAATCAGCCCAAATTTTCCTTGACCGAAAAATCTACAGACCTGGACAAATCGTTTATTTCAAAGTCATTGCTACAGGAATCAACGGCGAAACGCAGAAAGTAAAAGTCCTTGAAAAAGTTCCCTTGAATATCACTTTACACGATGCTAACGGCGAAGAACTGCAAACTCTGAAACTCACAACCAATGAATTCGGTTCTGTTAGTGGCAGTTTTACGCTTCCAAAAAACAAACTGAACGGAAATTTTAATATTCAGGTTGAGGAAAGTGATAACAACTCGGATTATAACATTTCCGGTTATACCGATTTTCAGGTTGAAGAGTATAAACGTCCGAAATTTGAAGTGACTTTTGAACCGATAAAAGAAGAATATAAATATGGTCAAACCATCGAACTGAAAGGAAAAGCGATGATGTTTTCAGGCGTTCCTCTGATCAACTCAACCGTGAATTATGAAATCAAGAAACAGAATATCCGCTGGCGATATTTCTGGTGGTATCCGCGTGGTAATGATAACGAAAACTCGATTCTTGGAGATGTAAAAACCAACGAAAAAGGAGAATTCACTATCAAAATAGAGTTGAAAAAAGACGAAACTCTGGAAGGCATTCAGATTGATAATTACGCCATCAACGCTTCTGTGACGGACATCAATGGCGAAACACAATCTGCGGACACGAATATGAAAGTGGCTTCGGTTTCCCATTATATATCGGCGGACAATATTGAAAATATTTTCTCGGACGAAGCTGTAAAACTGAATATTTCGACGAAAAATTATAACGACCAAGTTCTGCCAAAATCATATAACGTAAAATTGGAAAAACTGCAAGAACCAAAACAGGTTTTCAGGGAAAATTTTGTATCTGCAATTCAGGATTTGCCACAATTATCAAAAGCTGAATTTGTCCAGAAATTTCCACACGACAAGTTTGATAAAAATGATGATGTGAAGAACTGGAATGTGGAAAAACAGCTGATTAATCGAATTGAAAATCCATCAACCAACAACAATGTCATCCTGAGCGGAGTCGAAGGACAACAACCGACAACCAAATTAGATTTAGGAAAACTGGAAGCTGGAACTTATAAACTTCAATTGTATAATATCGAAGGCAAAGACACGATAAAAACAGAGCAATTCTTCAAAGTTTGGGACAAAAAATCGTTGGGTCAAAATCAAAATCCGTTTTTGGAAGTGATTAAACCAACGCAGGATTTCAAACGAGGCGAAATGGCAAAAGTTTTTGTTTATTCGGCCGTTCCGGATGCTTTGGGCAACATTTTCATTCAAAATGGAAAAGGAGAAACGGTTACTGAAACTAAATCTTTCAAAAACGGAATTTTGGAATATGAAACGATGATTCCGAAAGACGAAAGTATAACAAGAGTGAATTTGCAGTTCCAATTGGTTGCTTTTAATGATGTAAAAACGGAATCGGTAGATTTGAAGATCGCTGACATTAAAGATGATTTGAAAATTGAAACAGTGACTTTCCGGGACAAATTACAGCCTGGACAAAAAGAAAAATGGACGATCAAAATTTCTGGATCTGAAAAAGACTCTTCGACTCCGCTCAGAGTGACAGCCGAAGTTTTGGCGAATATGTATGATAAATCGCTTGACCAATTTGCGGTTAATTCCTGGAGCTGGCAGAAGTTTTTTTCGCCTTTCTATCAAAGTTCTTATGCTTTGGAAAATTATCTCCAACAGCAATATTACCGGAGTTATGTTCCTTACCAAAGCAATTATTACATCAAATCACCTGATTTTAATTGGTTTGATGGCCGGATATATTATGGTTCAAATCTGGATACAGATGGTGATGGCATTCCGAATTCTATAGATGCTTGTCCTACTGTTCCAGGAACATCTCAATATCAAGGTTGTCCGAAACCAGCTATGGCTTATGCAAGCGAGGTTGAAATGTCTGCTGCACCAAGTGCACAGCTGCAAGGAAAAGCCGCAGGATTACAATTTAAAAATTCTTCAGATGATAAGGATATTGAACAAGTAGTAATGATTGCTTCAAAAGGAAAAGAACTTGAAAAAATCCCAGTTCGTCAAAACCTAAACGAAACAGCGTTTTTTTATCCCAATCTTTTGACCGATAAAGACGGAAATGTATCATTCGAGTTCACTTCTCCTGAAGCTTTAACACAATGGAAACTGATGTTTCTGGCGCATACAAAAGATGCAAGAGCAGCTGTTCTGGAAAAATCTGTGGTTACTCAAAAAGACTTTTCGATTACGCCAAATTATCCGAGATTCTTGCGTGAAGGTGATGAACTGAATCTTCAGACCAAAATCTCAAGCTTGGTCAACCAAAAACTTAACGGCGTTGCACAATTGCAGATTTTGGATGCTTTTACGAATGAAGATATTTCGGATCAATTCGGAATTAGCACATTGACAGCGGTTTCCGGATATAATAAAGAGCAATCTTTCTCATTAGCTGAAAATGGAAACACATCCGCAACTTGGAAATTGAAAGTTCCAAATAATGTTTCTTCGATTATTATTAAAATCGTTGCTAACACTTCGACTCCGCTCAGTGCAAGAGGTAATTTCTCTGACGGTGAACAAAAAGCAATCGCAGTTCTCCCAAACAGAATGCTGGTAACAGATGCGCTTCCGATTTTTGTAAAAGAAGGACAGACGAAATCGTTCACTTTGGAAAATTTGAAAAATTCCGATTCTAAAACGCTCACCAATGTTTCCAACACTTTGGAACTGACAACCAATCCGATTTGGGAAATTATGTTTGCGTTGCCAAGCTTAAAAGATGACAGCAATAATTCTGCAGATGTTATTTTCAACAAATGGTTTGCGGATGTTTTAGCGTCGGAGATTTTCAAAGCCAATCCAAAAATGAAAACCGTTTTTGATGAATATCAATCCAAAGGGCTTTTGACCTCGAATCTTGAAAAAAATCAGGAACTGAAACAATTATTATTGGACGAAACGCCTTGGGTTCTGGAAAGTAAAAATGAAACAGAACAAATGCAGAAATTGTCAAGATTATTCGATGCGAATATGATGCGAAATTCCATCAATGATGATTGGTCAGAATTAATAAAACTTCAAAATCCTGACGGTGGATTCAGCTGGTATCAAGGTTATCCGAGCTCTTATTACACTTCGATTTACATATTGAAAAATCTGGGCAGAATCAATGATTGGCTGAAAGGAAATGTGGCAGATTATCAAAGTTCTGAGCAAAAAGAAATGGTCAAAAAACTGGTTTCGTATGTGGATAACGAAGTCAATAAATATTGGTCTTCCTCCATAAATAAAACCAAAGATAATGTGGTCAATAATTTTGTATTGGATTATCTGGACACCAGAAATTACTGGGAAAAGGAATATGCTTTGAAAAATGAAGGTGCAAAATTAAAGTCAGCTGTCATCTCAAAAGCTAAAACCGAAAAAATAACTGATTTTACATTTTTCGGGTTGCATCGTTTGGCAATTTTGTTTAATAATTTCGGATTGAAAGATATGTCCAAAAAATTCCTGACCTATCTTAAAGAAACGTCAACAGAAACAGAAACTCAAGGTGTTTACTGGAAACAAAATCTGAATGACTGGGGCTGGTATTTTTCTAAAACGGTCAATCACGCAGGTGCTTTGGAAGCGTTTCAGAAACTGACGCCACAAGATGAAAATTTCATCGAAGAGATGAAAATCTGGCTGATTACTCAGAAAGAAGTGAATTCGTGGGGAAGTTCTCGTGGAACGGCAGAAGTAATTTTTACCATTCTGAATTCCGGAAAATCCTGGACAAATGCAGAATCGGACAAAGCAGAAATTACTTGGGGCGGAAAACCACTGAATCCACAAACGCAAGCAACCGGTTATGTTAAACAGTCGATTAATTCTGATAAAATCAACAAAGATTTAGGAACAGTTGTCATCAAAAAAGAAAGCGCAGGAATTGTTCAGGGTGGATTATTCTGGCAATATTATGAAGATCTTGACAAAATCAAATCTTCTGAAAATTATATTTCGATTTCTAAGGAATTATACAAAAAAGTAAAGACCGAGAATGGTGAACAATTGATCAAAATCAATGAAAATTCGCCTATCAAAGTTGGAGATAAAGTGACTGTAAGAATGATTCTAAACACCGACAGAAATATGGAATTTATTCATTTGAAAGATATGCGTGCTGCAGGTTTCGAACCATTGAATGTGATTTCCGGATATGAGTGGAAAAATAATCTGGGTTATTATCAATCCACAAAAGATGCATCTACCAATTTCTATATAGAATATATGCCGAAAGGGAAATATGTTTTTGAATATGATTATGTGGCTAATGCAAGTGGAATATTTGGTAATGGAATTACAACATTGCAGAATTATTACGCACCTCAGATGAACGCTCACAGCAAAGGAAGCATTATATCTATCAGACAATAGTTTCCGAATATTTTAATGTTAAAAAAACAATCAAATACATCTATTTGGTTGTTTTTTTTTATTTTAGCAGAAATTTATTATTTTAATTGAAAATTTAATTCTCTTTATAATTAATTAATGGTAAAATAAAAATAAATTAAGATATATAATCCGAACAATATAATTTTATAAATTATGGTAAAACAATTACTTACTGCAAGCGGTATCTTTGCTTCCCTGATACTTAGTGCGCAAAAAAATTTCTGGAATCCTGTTCAAAATAAAGCTGCAATTCAGAATGCAGAATTATTTGAAAGAACAACCACTCCGAAAGAGTTTAAACTTTTCAGTCTGAATCTGGAAGGTATCAGATCTGAGCTTTCCAAAGCTCCTAGCAGGGAATCTTCTGTTGAAAGCTTTATTTTAAAGTTCCCTACAGCATCCGGACAGATGGTAGATTACATTGTTAAAGAAGCTCCTGTGATGGCAAAAGAGCTTTCCGAAAAATATCCTGGCATCTCTTCATATGTTGGTTACCAAAAAAACAATCCGGAAAACAGCATCAGATTCAGTATATCTCCATATGATGGTATCAATGTAATGTATTTTGAGAATGCTAAAATCAGCTATCTAGATACTTATACAAAAGATTTGAATCATTATATCGTATACGACAGAAGCAGCCTACCGACAAATCCGGAAAGGTTCAATTGCGATTATGATAAATACAATTTACCAAATCAGGAAACTGTAAATCCGATCTCTTTAAAAGCACCGTTTGTTCAGGATGGAAAAATGAGAACATACAGGCTTGCACTAGCTGGAAATTTTGAATATTCCAGATACCATTACAACAGAGCAGGTCTTGCTTTGGGAACAGTTGAACAGAAAAAAGCAGCCGTTCTTGCAGCAATGAATGCAAGTATGACCCGAGTAAATGGTGTGTACGAAAAAACGGTATCATTGACTATGGTTATGGTTCCAAACAATGATCAGATTATTTTCGTTGAAAACACTAATGACGGTTATACCAATGGTAACGGAGGGACTATGCTTAGCGAAAACCAAACGGTTTGTGACACCAAAATCGGAAGCGCAAATTATGATATTGGCCACGTATTCAGTACCGGTGGTGGCGGTGTAGCATATCTACGATCTCCTTGCGGTGCTACAAAAGCTGGCGGTGTTACAGGCTCTTCAGCTCCAATCAACGATGCCTTTAATATAGATTATGTGGCTCACGAAATGGGTCATCAGTTTGGTGGTAACCATACATTCCGTGCTAATACTTCTGATGCAGGATCTTGCAGCGGAAATTCCAATACTTCTACAGCCGTAGAACCAGGAAGCGGTACTACCATTATGGCTTATGCAGGCATCTGTACATCTACGTATGATATCCAAGCGCACAGTGATCCATATTTCCACTCTGTGAGTGTAAATGAAATGTATAGTTTCATTACCAGAACAACGGATTGCTCTGTAAAAACAGCAAACAACAATAACACACCAGTAGCAGATGCAGGATTGGATTATACTATTCCATACGGAACAGCGTTTGTGCTTACAGGTTCTGGATCAGATCCAGATGGAGATGCTGTAACATATCTTTGGGAACAAACCAACACAGCTTCAATAACTCTTAATCCACAGCCACCAACGGCGACTACGGTTCAGGGAACAGTATTCAGATCATATAACCCTAAAACAACACCGGAAAGATATTTTCCAGATATGAGCTACATAGCCGGAAATAATCTTACTCCTACCTGGGAAGTAATTCCTAGTGTTGCAAGAACATTGAATTTTTCTTTATTAGTCAATGACAATAAAGCTACCGGAAACCAGTCCGCAAGGGATTTGATGGTCGTAACTGTAGCTAACACAGGTCCTTTTAAAGTGACATCTCAAACTGCGGCTGCAAACTATAACGGAGGATCACAGATGACTGTGACTTGGGATGTTGCAGGTACTAATGCTGCGCCAATCAACACACAAAATGTTCAGATTTTACTATCCGCAGACAATGGGCTTACATATCCTATAGTTCTAGCTTCCAGCGTACCAAATAGCGGTTCTGCAAATGTTACTTTACCAAATGATAATATCAGCAATGCAAGAATTATGGTTAAAGCTGTTGGAAATATATTTTTAGCAGTTAATACAGCAGGATTTAATATCAATAAAGTACTTGCAGTAAATGAATCGGCATTGAACAAAGGATTTTCTGTTTTTCCAAATCCGGCAAAAGGAGAAGTTAATATTTCATTGGATAAGATAAATAAAAATGCAGCTTATCAGATTTTTGATCTTTCAGGAAAACTACTTGTAAAAGGAAATCTTGAAAATGAAAAAAATACAGTTAACATCGCTTCTTTAAAAACTGGAACTTACAGATTAGTAGTTTCCAATAATGGTGAAACAACAAGTAAAAATCTTATTGTAAAATAATAATTACTTATAACTTAAAAAAAAAGAACCAGCTTCCAGGAAGTTGGTTCTTTTTTTAGAAGCTGTTTAAATTTGAAATTATTTTTAACAGTAAGAAAATTAAGGTAATTTAGCTAAATTTCTTAATGAAAATCAATTAATTGATTTCTTTATAATAATTGACTTAATTCACTGAAATCCTTAATGTTAAAGTAGAAAACAAACAAAGTTTATTTTGATTAAGAAAATCAAGAGAAAGCAGTAATAATTTTTTTAAATAAAATTTAAACAGGCCCTTAGAAGCCATATTGCAAACCAATTTGCAACACATTATTCCGAAGTTGTTTATCACTATTTTTCCAGGTGGTAGATCCATTCTTTTTAATATCCGTAAATCCGGCCAGATATCTGACACCAATACTCATATTATTAAACCTGAAACCTAATCCTAATGCTCCGCTAAGATCAAATGGATTATATGCGTCTTTATCTTTTTCAATAATTGTTTTGTTGTCAGTTTCATATTTATTTTTGTTACTAACAAGAAAACCTAACTGCGGACCAGCTTCCAAATAAAATTTTGGTATGGGTTCAAACTGAAACATAATGGGCATTGCAACATAATCAAGATTTAGAGTATGAGATGTTTTTCCATTATCATACTTCACTCCCACATTATTATAAATAAGCTCTGGTTGTATGCTGAATATAGTATTGACCGGTGCGTGCATATATAATCCAGCATAATAACCCACTTTAGAATTGGTGTCATTCCAACTATTATCCTTGCTGATTGTTGATATATTAACTCCACCTTTTACTCCGAACGATTGACCAGAAAACGCAACAGCAGTTAAAAGGCTGAGTAATCCAAAAAATTTATTCATATAAATATTGCTTTATCGTTAGCAAAAATATAAATTATAGAATAAAAAAAGACCGAATAAATCGGTCTTTGTGGTATTAAATATTATTAACAATATTAGAATTTATAAGACAATCCAACTTGGAATGTGTTATTTCTGTTCTTATTGTTATCATTGTTTGTAGAAGTTGTACCGTCAGATCCGTCATTCTTCTTATTGATGTCTGTAAATCCAGCTACATATCTTGCATTGATACCAAAGTTTTCAGTGAAATTGAAGCCTAAACCTAAACCAGCACCCATATTAAAACTGCTGAAGTTATCTTTCATATCTCTGGAAGAGTAAGATTCTGTAGTAGTTGTAGATGCTCCGCCAGAAGTTGTAGTTGTAGTGGTATCACCTTTAGATTTAGCCCCTACAAGAAATCCGAATTCTGGACCTGCTTCAAGGTAGAAGTTAGGTGTAGCTTTAAACTGAAACATTACCGGCACAGTAATATAGTCCAAGTTAAGACTAGCAGAGTTTTTATTTGTAGTAGTAATCCCAGCAACTGTGTAAGTGTTAGTTCCTGTCACTTTCGCTCCCATCTGGCTGTACAAAACCTCTGGCTGGATACTGAACTGCTCAGACAATGGTGCATTCATGAAAACACCACCATAGAAACCTGCTTTTGATTTTGCATCTTCATAACCATCATCAGAGATTGATGCAATATTAACACCCGCTTTAAGACCAAACATTGGACTGGTTTGTGCAAATGCAAATGTTCCCGCTACTAAACCTAATCCTAAAAATAACTTTTTCATAATTTCAAATTTTAAATTTTGTTTTTACGAATTGGATACTTTCAAATTCTTTGCCAAAATTTCTGAAACCTGAAAAAATAATATATTATAATCTTGAATTTAACAATCTAAAAAACACATTATCAATGGAATAAAAAAGCTATTTAATAAATAACAAGATCAATTATCATTCATATTTTTGTAGAAATCCAACGCTAAAATTATCTGTTCAGCATTCACTTTTTGATCGTACAAGCAAGATCCCACACCATTAATGAGAGAAAAATTAATATTACCATCTTCATTTTTTTTATCATTAAACATCAAATCTATGATCGCTGCATTTTTAAATTCAGAAATATCAATATAAGGAAATAGTCTTTTTATCTTGCTGATGATAACAGATGAAATATCAACATCCAGAAGACCACATAAAAACGCAAGATGCGTTTCACAGATCATTCCAAGTGCTACAGCTTCTCCATGAGGAATTAAGTTTCCCTTTTTGAGGAAAAGGCTTTCGACAGCGTGACCAATGGTGTGACCAAAATTGAGATTTTTCCTGATATTCTGCTCCCTGAAATCTTTTAAGACAACATCCTGCTTGATTTCCATGCTTCTTTGGATAAAAGGCTCAATAAACTGTGGTGCAATTTTTTCTACAGAGATCAGATCATTCCAATGCTTTTCATCGGCTATCAGTCCGTGTTTCAGCATTTCTGCAAAGCCGCTTCTCAGTTCTTCAAATTTCAAGGTGTCTAAAAATTTAGGATAAAATAAGATGGCTTCTGGCAAAGCAAATGTTCCTATAATATTTTTAAGAAACTGATGATCTATTCCTGTTTTGCCACCTATTGATGCGTCACACATAGCAAGAAGCGTGGTAGGAAGATTAATGAATCGGATTCCTCTCTTATAAGTAGAAGCCACAAAACCGCCAAGATCGGTCACCACTCCACCGCCAAGATTAATAAGTAACGATTTTCTGTCGGCTTCCATTTCAGAAAAGATTTCCCAAAGCTGAGTCGCAGTTCCAATATTTTTATTTTCCTCTCCTGCTTCTATTTCTATGACTTCAAAAGGTGCATCGGTTTCCAGATTTGGAAGTAAAACCGGAAGGCAGTGGTTATGAGTATTTTCATCTACCAAAATAAAAATTTTGCTTGGATTGAGTTGTCCGATATATTCATTTAGACTTGTAAAATCTTTGTCAAGCTCTTGTATCATAACCAAATTTTTAACAAAAGTAAGAACAATCATTCACAAAACATTGCATACATCACAAAAAAAGAGAAGCCATTGCTTCTCTTCTATTATAATTTTAAAATAAAATCTCTTAACTCCTGAGCCGAATTCTGAAACTGAAACACCGGATAAACCATAAAATAATTTTCAGGATCTACGCATCTCGGATAAGCGAACTTGGCAACTTCTAATCTATCGTTATCAAATGTAAAAGATTCCAGCAACCTTTTAACCTGTTCGGAGGTTATCATTGTGCTTCGCAGTTGCTGTTTGATAACAGCAATCTTATCATTTCCAAACTTTGTGTCTCTCACCACCTGTAAAAAGGCATTGAATCTGGAATTACTCAATACATTACCATATAAATTTCCCTGGTTACTATTTCCATAATTATTATCAGGCATTCCGTTATATGGATTCCAGTTTCCATTATTACCGTTGTAAGGAGAATTCCACATATCATTCCATATCTCTCCATAATTTCCGTAGCCCTGATTCTGCAATGGATAAGTCGCTAAAAGATACAAACCACGGTTTGTAAAATAATCAAGAACAAGTCTGGAATTATTTCTCACATTAATTCTTGATCTGTAAACCAGATAGCCGTTATCATAAATAGAAACAGGAATAACTCCAGGAATCAGGTCAAAAAAGCGGTATTTCCCAACTGAATTCGAAGCCATCTGATCCCCAACTTCAACGGTATAGAAACCTCTTTCAGGAATCCTGATAAAAATTTCTGCATAACCAAAACCATAATTTTGGTTCCAGTTATAACCGGGGTTATCATTCCCTCTGTTATTTTTATTTTGATTATTTCGGAATCCTGAATTATCTAATGTTCCTTCTCTTTTCGAAATGTTTCCGTTTTTCTGTGCCATTTCATTTTTGGATGCTTCATTTTTAAGAAGCTCTCCTGCTTTACCAGCTTCTTGGCCGAAAGAAATAATATTAAATACCAGTAAACAAGTAGTAAAAAAATTTTTCATAAGTAATAGTTTAATAATATTTTAAACAAATCTATAATTATGCCAAAACAGAAACTGATTAAATTAAAATTATAAAAAATTTACAATAAAAAACCAATAATTAAAAATTTTATTTACAATTTTTTTTTAGATTAAGAATCATTGGAAAGGTTAAATTCAATTGTATTATTATTTCTTAAAAAATAAAAAAAGAGAAGTAAAAACTTCTCTTTATAAATATAATTATGATAGATCATTACATATGAATAGCGCGTTTTTCTGTAGCATCCAAAGCCGCTTCTTTCACAGCTTCTGCATAAGTTGGATGTGCGTGGGACATTCTAGCAATATCTTCTGCACTAGCCCGGAATTCCATTGCAGTTACACCTTCTGCAACCAAATCTGCAGCTCTGGCTCCAATCATATGGAAACCTAAAACTTCGTCTGTTTTTTCATCGGCCAGGATTTTTACAAATCCGTCCGTGTCACCACTTGCTCGGCTTCTTCCTAAAGCTCTCATTGGGAAATTTCCTACTTTATAGGCTACACCATCTTCTTTAAGCTGTTCCTCTGTTTTACCAACACCAGCAACTTCCGGCCAAGTGTAAACCACTCCCGGAATCAGGTTATAATTGATATGAGGTTTTTGCCCTGCCAAAGTCTCGGCTACAAAAGTCCCTTCTTCTTCGGCTTTGTGCGCTAGCATTGCACCTGCAACCACATCTCCGATGGCATATATGTTTGAAACATTGGTCTGCAGGTGAGCATTGGTTTTTACTCTCCCTCTTTCGTCCAGCTCTACTCCGGCTTTCTCCAGACCCAGTCCATCTGTGTAAGGCTTTCTACCAACAGAAACCAAAACATAGTCTCCGTCATAAGTCACTTCTTCGCCTTTTTTATTCTTCGCTGTTACTTTTACAGAATCGCCATTCCTTTCCACTGCTGAAACTGCTGTAGAAAGCTCAAATTTCATTCCTTGTTTTCTGAGAACTTTTTGTAATTCTTTAGAAAGAGAGCCATCCATTCCTGGGATAATTTTATCCATAAATTCTACAACTGTAACTTGAGAACCCAATCTCAAATAAACAGAACCCAACTCTAAGCCAATAACACCACCTCCAATCACTACCAAATGTTTTGGAATTTCTTTCAAATTCAGAGCTTCTGTGGAAGTGATGATTCTTTCTTTGTCTAATGCAATAAAAGGCAAACTAGCTGGTTTAGAACCTGTTGCAATAATTGTATATTTAGAGTCAATAGTTTCTGATGAACCGTCGTTTTTTGTCACTTTGATCTGAGTTGCAGATTCGAAGCTACCAACACCTTGGAAAACAGTTATTTTGTTTTTATCCATAAGGAAATTGATCCCTTTGGTTGTTTGCTCTACTACGCCGTTTTTACGTTCGATCATTTTTGCCAAATCTACTTTCGGCTCATTGATGATGATGCCGTAATCCGCAAACTCATGTTTTGCTTTTTCGAAATGCTCGGAACTGTCCAGCAAAGCCTTAGAAGGGATACAACCCACGTTTAGACAAGTACCACCAAGTGTTGAATATTTCTCAATAATTGCAGTTTTGAAACCCAATTGTGCCGCTCTAATGGCTGCAACATATCCGCCAGGACCAGAACCGATAACGGTTACATCAAATTGACTCATATTTGTTGTGATTATTATTCAAAAAAAATTTTCTCAAATTTACGAATTTCAGACTACATCTGCGAATTGATTTTTAACATAATTAATGTCTATTTTTGTCTATCATTTTTCTAAATTCAATTACAATGTCAATAGAACTCAATTATAAAAATATTCTTTCTCAACTTCCCGAAAATGTAAAACTGGTAACGGTTTCCAAAACCAACCCTCCTGAAAAAATCAAAGAAGTTTATGATTTGGGACAACGCGCTTTTGGAGAGAACAAAGTTCAGGAATTATTGGAAAAAGAATCCGTTCTTCCAAACGATATTGAGTGGCATTTGATAGGACATCTTCAAACCAATAAAGTGAAATACATCGCTGGATTTATTTCAATGATAGAAAGTGTTGACAGTGAAAAACTTCTGAAAGAAATTGATAAAGAAGCTCATAAAAACAATAGAAAAATCAATGTTTTGCTGCAAGTGAAAATTGCAAAAGAAGAGACTAAATTTGGATTGACAGTTGATGAAACCAAAGATATTTTTAACAAATATCTTGAAGGAAACTATCCAAATATCGAAATCAAAGGTCTGATGGGAATGGCAAGTTTTGTGGACGATGAAACTCAAATCCGTGAAGAATTTTCTATTCTGAAAAATCTTTTTGATGAATTATCAGAACTGAAACCATTAGAAACCTTATCAATGGGAATGAGCGGCGATTTTCCGATTGCAATTGAATGCGGTTCCAATTCCGTGAGAGTTGGTTCGGCAATTTTTGGAGAAAGGCATTATTCTTAAACACAAAGAACACTAAGTTTCCGCACAAGGTACACAAAGATTTTTTTTAATTTGTGCTCTTTGTGGAAGACTTTGGGTCTTTGTGGTTTAATAAATCCTTATAAACCTTCATCACTTCCTCAGCAATCGCCTCATCATTGAATTTCTGAACAAATTGTAATCCTTTTTCTGCTCGGCGTTTTCTCTCAGATTCGTTATCCCAAAGGAAATTGATTTTTGCGCGAATGTCATCCGCATTTTCAGGATTTACATAAGCGGAATCTGGTCCGCCAGCTTCGGGCAGACAGCTTGTATTGCTTGTAATGACCACGGTTTCTGAAAACAAAGCTTCAATGACAGGAATCCCGAAACCTTCGAAAAAACTCGGATAAATGAAGATTTCTGCAAGCTTATAAATCCCGGCCAATTCTTCCATAGAAACGCCAGAAAGAAACTGAACTTCAACCTTTCCTTTCTTGATTTCCTTTTGAATTAGTTTAAAATATTTCGGCTTTTTGGCACCAACCACAACTAATGGGATTTTGGAATCTTTAAGAGCTTTTACAATATTCAGAAGGTTTTTTCTAGGTTCAACTGTTCCTACATTCAGAAGAAATTTTTCCGGTAGATTAAATTTTTGTTTGATTTGAGTAAGGATTTCTGCGGATTGTTTTTCTTTGAAACTATCGTGGCAACCTTGGTAAACCACTACTACTTTATTTTCCGGAACTTTCAGATAATGAATAATGTCTTGTTTGGTCTGCTCAGAAATTGCAATGATTCTATCCGCAGATTGCGCTGCTTTTTTGAATTTCCAGAGATGAATTTTCCTATCAAACCAAGAATAATATTCCGGAAATCTCATAAAAATCAAATCGTGGATCGTTACTATTTTTTTTATTGGATTTTCACCCCATTTCAGAGGTAATTCACCGGACAAACCGTGGAAAATATCAGCACCAGTATTC
>JAEXJU010000029.1 GCA_023448955.1 Bacteroidota bacterium | reverse complement strand
AAACTGGGCTATCCCGTGGCCGATGAGATCGTTAAAAATAACAACTCAGTGCAATATTTTGAGTTTGGAGCGGTCATTTCTACCAAAGCAAGTCCTTACCGTGCAATTTACAATTCATCCAGAAATATACGTGGTTTATATACCAAGTGGCGGGAAACCGGAGGTATAGATTCTTATCTTGGCGATCTGGTGACACCCAACCGTAACTACCCTAAAATAAAAATTTCACAATTTGCAGAATTTCAGAAAGGATTCATCTATGAGAGTTATGTGAAGCAGGCTAACAGCAGCTATGATAAAGAAGATGCATTCGTGATTCTAAAAGGACCTATTTTCGATTATTATGCCTCCCAAAAATGGGAGCAAGGCCATCTAGGCTTGCCCATAAGCGACGTACTTTCTAGCAAAAAAGACAGCGATGACTCTCAAATGCAACGTTTTCAGGGTGGAACTATATACTACACAAAATCATTGGGTGTCTTTGAAAAGAAGAATTAAAATTAAAATAAATTCACAATGAAAAATATAACACTATTCTGGTCTCTATTGCTTTTCAGTACTTATAGCTTTGCTCAAAATACAATAGACCCTAAGTATAAAAAACCATCTTTGGGTATCAATACCAGTAAAACTAGTACTACTGTTATTAAAGAACAATTTAATAAAGATTTACTAGTGAAAGTCTATGGCAAGAGCCAAGCCGAAAAGATGTATGATAAATATAATTCCGAATACAAAGCCTTTGACCAAAACGGCGATGAAGTCTGGATTTATGCCGATATGTATTTCAATGGCGAAAAAAAAATTCTGAAAGTGGGAAACTACACGCTTTTGGGAAGTGCGACTACTAAAGAGTTAGGCGTCAACTGGAATGATAAAATCAGCAGTATGCTTATTCCTGTATCCTTAAAAGTAACCGTATTTATGGATGATAAGTTCGGAGGATTGAGTACTTCAACTTCAGGCTATGGCGTAAAAAATATGGAGACTGGTGCAATCGGTTTTAGAGGTGATTACTACACCTTTGAATCGGCTGGTAAATATTCAAAAGGAGGACTATATTTTATAACACCCAATCAACAATTTATATCAGCAAACGATAATATTTCCAGCATCAAAATTTATAAATAAAACCAATTAAATGGTTACTTAAAAATAGCCATAAAAAAATTAAAATTATGAAACATACTATTCTTATTTTTCTAGCATTATTTGCCGTAAAAACTCAAGCACAACAACAAGTAAGTCCTGAGGTTAGGGCAAAAATGAAACAGATGCAGGCTAAGATCCAAAATATGCAGCAACCGAAAGATAAAACCGGCGGCAAAATTACCTACACTGCGAACGGGAAAACCTACACCGTAACAAAAGAAGTCAGCACGGTTATCATAGAAGGGAAAATTGGCGATATTTCTGACAATCAACTCAATATGGTGATTGGAGACGGAAAGGCTCATCCATTTAAAATAGGAGAGCCATATATCTGCAATGGTCTTATTGCAAAGATTGATGGTTTCCAATATGCAAGGAGAAGCAAAGACAATAAGGTAACCATTCTCTCTTATAACGGAAAGGTGATTAAAGGGATTTTTTCTGGTACAGTTTATAATGAAAAGACAAAAAAAACATTACCTATAAAGGGAAGCTTTGAGACGGGTAACATCACTTCTTTGTAAATTAGTACATTATAAAAATATTATGAAAAAAAATATTTATTTATTGTTTTTATTAATGATTTACAATTCTGGATTTTCCCAAACTTTGGGTGTTTCCGGGAAGTATATTACCAAAAATGGAAATAATATTATTTTGCGCGGCATCAATTATCCTTTTATTGATGACGGAAATATCAACCTTACTTCACCTGCAAGCTATCAGTTTTATCTGAATGAAGCCTCCAAAACCGGAGCAAATACAATGAGGATTCCGTGGTATCTTCCTGGAACACATTGGCGAGATATTCAGACACCTGGAACTGTGCAGGGTTATATCAATAATGGTCATCTCAGCAACATCCTGACATACATAGAATCCAAAAATATGATTCCCATTCTTGAAATCCATAACGGCACCTGTGGAAATGACTGGAACTTATTTAACAATTCTATAATTCCTTTTTGGAAAAGTTCACAAATGCTTTCGATTATTAATGCACACCAGGGCAGTCTTATCATTAATTTGGCAAATGAATTTGGGAATGTACGCTGGACTGGTAATGCAACCACAGCGATGACAACCTTCAAAACCAATTACAAAAATGCCATTACTCAACTCAGAGATGCCGGAATCAATGTACCTATAATGATAGATGCGCCGGATTGCGGAACTTCTTCTTCGGAGCTTGTATCTATGGCAAAGGAAATTTTTAACCACGACCCGTTGCACAAGATCATTTTCTCTGCACACGCCTATTGGTCGGATTATGCACCTGCCAATACCAATATAGAAACAAAATTAACAGAAATGACTAATTCGGGATTATGTTGGTTTTTCGGAGAAATAGCTAAAAATCAAGATGGTAACAGCTGCGGAAGTATTGATTTATCGTCATACTATCCTGTATTGCTCACTAAATTGTGCCAGAGACAGATTGGATGGGCAGCCTGGACTTACGACCAGGATTGCTCTGCTGCAAGGGAAATGACTACAAACGGTGTTTTTGCAAATCTCACTTCGTACGGAAATGATATAGTTAATAATCCTAATTATGGGTTGAAATCTACTTCCGGCTGTGGAGTGTCGTCTTCCGGAACATTAACTTCCTCAGAAATAAATGCTGAAAATGAAGATAAAGTTTATCCTACAATGTTTAAAGATCAAATTTTTGTCGAAACGAATCAGGAAGGAAATTATAACATTTATAGTATTGATGGAAGAAATCTTTTTATGGGCAAATTGAAAAATGGTAAAAATGTAATCTATACAAAGCATCTTAAAAACGGAATATTTATTTTAAAAACCAATAAAAAAAGTTATAAAATCGTCAAGATTTAAAGTGGTAAAGAATTCATTAATCACTAAATATCAAAAATAAAAAACGCTTTATTTAAAGCGTTTTTTATTTTCTCTATCGGGGCAAAAAATCTGTGGATTGTAGAATGCGATTACTCAGACTTATCGTTTGAATTTAGCTACTTTGTATTAGACTAATCAAGTAACTGAAATTTCAAGAATTTTATCAATGTTGAAGCTTTTATACTCCGAGTAGACGTGCGAGTGAAAATCATTCAGCTTTCTGAGTAATTCCAGAAGTTCAGTTTTTTCTTTATTTTCGAGTTTTCCGGCAAGAATTCTCGACGTCATATTCACTTTTTCAACGGAACGGTGGAAATAATCTTCACCTTTTGCCGTGATGTTAAGACGTTTGCTTCTTTTATCTTCGCTGTCGTTCTTTTCTTCAATTAAGCCATATTCCAGAAGACGTTTGATGATTTGGGTTCCCGTCTGTTTTTCGTGTCCGTTTCTTTCAATCAGTTGAATTTTAGTCAGATTCGGTTCATCTTTAAGTCGGTAGAGATAGGTAAATTCTTCATTGGCGAGTTCAGGGAAATCATTCAAGCCCTTTCTAATTAATTGTTTAGAATATCGTCCCAAAAGCAGAACCTGTTTGCAGATTTCATTTTCTGTGAACGAAACCTGATGCTGTTCATTTTTAAAAAGCTTGGTCGGACTCTCTTTTCTGTATTTTTTATCATTCAGCCAAAGACGGAAATCCTCGACCGTAGAGTGAGGTTTATAAGCTTCGGAATTTTCAAATTCTTTAACCTGATGCAGCAAATCAATGAAAAAATCAGTATTCATAGTGCAAATTTAATCTAAGTATTTTTAATAATGTAATAATCTAGCAATGTAACAATGTATCAATGTAGTAATCAAACAATAGGACAATTTAAAAATCTAATAACTCAAAAACCCTCCAATTCTTAAACCGTCAAACTCTCCAACTTAAAGCTTAACACTTCCCATTCCGCCATCAATTCCGAAAACCTGCCCTGTAATCCACGAAGATTTATCCGAAACAAGGAAAGCAATCATTTCTGCAATTTCTTCAGCCGTTCCTACTCTT
>JAEXJU010000021.1 GCA_023448955.1 Bacteroidota bacterium | reverse complement strand
TTGGTGTCAAATTGGATAGCGCAGATTTGTAATCCGTGTTTCTGTATCAGACACGGATTGCAAATCCGCGACATCGGGTTATTTTTTCTTTTTAGGTCTTTTATATTTCCAAAATTCATCGTGTCTTAAAGCTCCCATTAATATTCCTATTTTACCAATTAGTATTCCCTCTTCCTCATAATCTATTTGGTCATCATTTGCAAATTGCGATTCAGGTCTCGCAATAAGTATAAAACCACCATTTGTCAGTTCTGCGGGTCTAGAATAGAAATCAATATGTCCATAATAGTAAGCATCAGATAATAAAACTGTAACATCTCTTTTTCCATTTTAACGTTTTAATTTAAAAATATAATGTTCAGAATTAGAAATATCTTCTATGCTTTCAACATCTTGATGATTTTCTATGGCTTTATGAAAAAAATCCAGAATTGAATAATGTAAATCTTTACTCATTTATATTAATTTTAAAAAATTGTTTATAGACATGAATTTTTTAAATTCTATTATTTCATTATCAGTAAAAGAAGTAATATGTAACTTAAGATTGAATTTACTTAAGAAATCTTTTTTGATATCAATCTGATAAATTGCAAATGTTTTAATTTCTTGTTTATCGATTTTTATAAGAATAACAATATCAACATCGTTGATTTGTTCAGAAATAAGTATTGACCCAATAAGATATAAGTTTAAATGGTAATTTAATTGTAAATATTTTTCCTGTAACCATTCTTGCATTTTATCAATTACTAATTTATTTACTTTCATTAAAAATTATTTTTTCAATGTCAGTAGGGAATTGATATTGAGTGTAATCAAAATCAGCATCTTCACAATGTTTTTCAAATGCATAAATATGCGCCATTAATTTTTCAAAAATATTTTCAAATTCAGAAGGTATATAATGAAGATTTGATTCTAGTAATTTATATATAATTGAATTATTTGGTACTAATTTTTCTCGCCTAATTTTGTACCAAAGAGTTAAATCTGTTCTTAATGGTTCTGTCACTGTAGCTCCGGAGTTTGGACCAAATTTCTTAAATAATTCTTTGTTTTCAAGAAATAGAGGTCTTAGTTCATTTAGTAAATTATCAAAAGATTGAATGTCTGGATTTTTTGGTAAATCTATTTTATCTCTGAACTGCGATTCTAAAAGTTCGTTTATTGCTAACATTTTAGTTAGATCATTTAATGCATTAATTTTCACATATAGGCTTGTCAAATCAATTATATCGTCATTCTGATTAAATACAAATTTACTTTCAAGAATTTTATCGAACGATTCTTGAGAATATTTTTCTTGTCTATCAGTTAAAATAAGTATTAATATCTTATCAAAATTTTCGTGATGATTATATTTTACAAAACTTTGCAATGTTTCTTTAACTTTTTTAATATTTGAAGTAGCTGTTACTTGGATTGCAATACGTTGTTTTTTATCACGTAAATCCATTGTATTATATGTCTTCCCTTCGCTATAATTTGTATTTTCAAAATTTGCATCAAAAACAATATTTAGAATTTTTATTAACACATTTTCAGCATGAATATTAATACTGAACTCACCATTTGCATTAAGTATTTTTAATTGTTCTTTGAAGCGTGAGAGATATTTGCTAATAGATTGTAGAATCTCGAATTGTTTCATTTCTGATTAGTTTTTCAATGTTAGAATTTTAATATTTATAAGGCAATCGCAATCTTTTTGTGTTTATATTCATAATTAATCAAATATACCCACAATTTCCAATCCACCCAAAAACACTCACTAACCACCCTTTCATATCCAAAAAAGTCTCTTTTTTAAAAGTAATCCTCTGATTTCTCTCATCATCGTCTGGTTTCTCTCACCGAAGTATGATTTCACACCACCGACTTCTGATTTCTCTCGGCGTCCTCTGTTTTCAGAGGATCATTGTCTGAATTCAGACAAAAACGAGTCTTTTTTACTCTTCGGAGAGTCTTTTTACTCACCATTTAGTCTTTTATACACAAAAACGACTCTTTTATACCCACTAATGAGTCCAAAAGAGTCGTTTGAAAATTAAGAAATTGATTTTTACTCATTGCCCAGCTTCTTTTTGAGTCTATTAGTGTAAATCTTGCGCTGAAGTCTTCTTAAATAGCTGTTGCAGTTCCTAACTCTTTTCTTGAAACTTCTACAATTTTTTGAGTTTGAGATTCTGAAGTAATTTAGTTTTATAATGATTGCTCTTAAAATATAAATGACTTCGTCTGATTTGCCACTTTGTGATATGTATATTTATACTCTCGTTCTTGGGGGAGCTCCGAAGGAGCGAAATGTTTGTAGCAAAAAGATAGGCAAAGTGAGGGCTCCGTAGGAGCGATACTTTTTACTCATCCAATTCTTAAGGATATTTTTATGTTAGCCAAAATCAAAAAATTAACGGGCATTCTAATGTTTTATTAATATTTTTGATGCCTGAACCAAGAAAAACACATTCTGCATGGAACAAAATCGACTTTGGATAGATGTAAAACGCTTTCCTTGGCTGCCGTTTTTTGTGACGATAGCCATCTGGATTTCGCTGGCAGGCGCTAATTTTTACTATCAGAGCCAGGGCGGTTATAACGGAACAGGCATCCTTTTA
>JAEXJU010000004.1 GCA_023448955.1 Bacteroidota bacterium | reverse complement strand
AGGCGGAAATAGCTGCCCAAATAATCATTATTCTAAACAAAAAAGAGAGCTATATTTGCTCTCTTAATTTTATGCTGAATGTAATTTCTTACAATTCCAGTGCTTTTCTTTCGTCGCCATCCATCAGGAACTGAACCGGATTGTCAAGCGCTTCTTTCACGGCTACCAAAAATCCTACAGATTCTCTTCCGTCAATGATTCTGTGGTCATAAGACATTGCGACATACATCATTGGTCTGATTACAACCTGTCCGTTTACAGCAACAGGTCTTTCGATAATGTTGTGCATCCCAAGAATTGCAGATTGTGGCGGATTGATAATTGGTGTGGATAACATAGACCCGAAAACACCACCATTGGTAATTGTGAATGTTCCGCCTGTCATTTCATCAACAGTAATTTTGCCGTCTCTTACTTTCGTTGCCAATTCTTTTATGTTGGCTTCGACACCTCTCAAAGTCATATTTTCAGCATTTCTAAGAACTGGAACCATTAATCCTTTCGGACCAGAAACAGCAATAGAAATATCTGCAAAGTCATAATTGATTTTGAAATCGCCGTCGATAGATGCGTTCACATCCGGGAATAATTTCAAGGCTCTTGTAACCGCTTTTGTGAAGAAAGACATAAAGCCGATTCCAACACCGTGCTTAGCTGCAAATTCTTCTTTATATTGTTTTCTGATTCTGAAAATCTCTGACATATCAACCTCGTTGAAAGTTGTAAGCATCGCTGTTTCATTCTTTACAGAAACTAATCTTGCCGCCAATTTTCTTCTAAGAACTGAAAGTTTTGTAGTAGTCTGAGCTCTGTTTCCTCCTGCAGGTGCACTTCCCATTGCCGGAACCGAAGCTGTTACAGCATCATCTTTAGTAATTCTACCGTCTCTGCCAGAACCTTGAACCTGAGAAGCACTGATTCCTTTTTCGTCAAGAATTTTTTTAGCAGCTGGTGAAGGTGTCTGAGAAGCGTAAGTTTCAGTTTTTGCAGCTTCTACTTTTACCGGAGCTGGTTCTTCTTTTTTTACTTCTGCTTTTGGCTCTTCTTTAGGTTGCTCAGCAGCCGGCGCAGCGCCACCTTCAGGTTTTGCAGCATCCATATCGATAAGGCAAACCACTTGTCCAACCTGTACCACTTCTCCTTCTTCTGCTTTCAAAGTGATGATTCCGCTTTGTTCAGCAGGAAGTTCCAGAGTCGCCTTATCAGAATCTACTTCTGCAATCGGCTGGTCTTTTTCTACATAATCACCATCCTGAACTAACCAAGTTGCAATTTCAACTTCTGTGATAGATTCTCCCGGTGAAGGAACTTTCATTTCTAATATTGACATAAGAATAATTGTTTTTAATTTCAGAACAATCTATGAAGACTGTTATTATAGTTTATTAATTGATTAAGCTGTTACTGGTCTTTTTACAGGCGCATCATTGGTCTGGAAAACGTCATTGATGATCTTGGTCTGATTTTTCTCAAACATTTTATGGCTTCCCGGCGCAGGTGTTCCGCTCGCAACAGGAGAAATAACCTGAATGTCTGTATTTCTGAAGTTTCTCAGAATATAGCTCCAGGCGCCCATATTTTCTGGTTCTTCCTGAGCCCAGATCAATGCTTTTCTGTTTTTATATTTATCAAAGATTGTGTTAAGACTGTCCATATTCAGTGGATAGATTTGCTCCAATCTTACCAAAGCCACTTTTTCATCATTCAATTCCTCTTTCTTAGCTAATAAATCGTAGTACAATTTACCAGTACAAAGTACTAATCTTTCTACTTTTGCAGGATCAGCTGTAGGATCATCTAAAATTGGCTGGAAACTTCCGTTTGCCAAATCTTCTAAAGGAGAAACCACTTTTGGATGTCTCAGCAATGATTTTGGTGTCATAATTACCAATGGTTTTCTGAATCCGAATTTCATCTGTCTTCTCAACAAGTGGAAATAGTTAGCCGGCGAAGTGATGTTCGCAACAATCATATTATCGTTAGCACAAAGTGTCAGGAATCTTTCCAATCTTGCAGAAGAGTGTTCCGCACCCTGACCTTCTGATCCGTGAGGCAACATCATTACCAATCCGTTCTGGATTTTCCATTTTTCCTCAGCCGCTACCAGATATTGGTCAACGATAATCTGAGCGCCATTGGTAAAATCCCCAAACTGGGCTTCCCAAATTGTTAAAGTTCTAGGCGCAGCCATTGCATAACCGTAATCAAATCCTAAAACACCATATTCTGACAAGTGTGAGTTGTAAACATCAAATCTCTGATCGTTTACGTGACGAAGCGGGATATATTCCTCTTCTGTATCTTCAGTCTTCACAACTGCGTGACGGTGGGAAAATGTTCCTCTTTCCACATCTTCGCCGGAGATTCTGACGTTATACTTTTCGGTAAGAAGAGTTGCATAAGCCAATAGTTCTCCCATGGACCAATCCAGTGAATTATTCTCCACCATTTTGATTCGGTTCTCAAAAAGACGCGTGATTTTATTGATGAATTTCTTATCACCCGGAAGTGTAGAAATCTTGATTGCTAATTCCTTAAGTTTTTCTAAATCATACTTTGTATCAACATCAGATTTAGTAATACAATCTTTACCACCGATTGGGAAATCTGTCCAGTCATCTTTCATAAAGATGTCCATTGTATTTCTCTCGATTTCCTTTGACGCATCAAAATTCTCATCAAGCAAAGCTTTGAACTCCTGCTCCATTTTTTTCAGCACTTCATCAGAAACTACATTTTCCTTAATCAAAAGCTCTTTGTAGATCTCTCTCGGATTCTGATGCTTTGAAATTAATTTATAAAGATTCGGCTGTGTAAATCTTGGCTCATCACCTTCGTTGTGACCATATTTTCTGTAACCCAAAAGGTCAATGTAAACATCTTTTCCAAACTTCGCACGGAAATCTGCTGCAAATCTCATAGCGTGAACCACCGCCTCTACATCATCAGCATTGATGTGCATCACCGGAGAATCTGTTACCTTCGCAATATCTGTACAGTAAACAGACGATCTTGCATCCAGATAATTCGTTGTAAAAGAAACCTGATTGTTTACGACGATATGAACTGTCCCTCCCGTTCTGTAACCTTCCAGATTCATCATCTGAGCGATTTCATAAACAATACCTTGCCCAGCAATAGCGCCGTCTCCGTGGATGACGATTGGTAAGACTTTAGAATAATCATCTTTGTAGACGTTATCGACTTTTGCTCTGCAGATTCCTTCTACAAGTGCTGCAACAGTCTCAAGGTGAGACGGATTCGGAGTAAGGTTGATTCTTACTTCTTCTCCATTGGCTGTGGTAATTTTCTTAGAAGATCCTAAGTGGTACTTCACATCACCAGAGAAAACATCTTCTTCAAATTCTTTGCCTTCAAATTCTGAGAAAATCTGCTTGTATGATTTCTGAAAAATATTAGTCAAAACATTCAGACGACCTCTGTGAGCCATTCCTAAAACCACTTCATCTACACCTAATTGAGATGAACGCGTTATCAATTGGTCAAGCGCAGGAATCAAAGATTCACCACCTTCCAAAGAGAAACGTTTTTGTCCAACGAATTTGGTGTGAAGATAATTTTCGAACGCAACAGCCTGATTAAGCTTAAAAAGAATTTCTGTTTTTTCTGCTGCAGAAAGTTTTGGATGATTTTCATTGACATTCACCCATTCCATAATCCATTTTTTCTCCTCAACGTTCTGGATGTGCATATATTCTACACCGATAGAATCACAATAAATGTTCTGAAGGTGTGTAATAATCTCCTGCAATGTTGCAGGACCAGGCATTCCTGTCTGCGTTGCTGAGTTGAATTTTTTGTTAAGATCATCTTTAGACAATCCAAAATTTTCTATATCTAGTGTTGGGAAATAATGTCTTCTTTCTCTTACAGGATTGGTTTTGGTAAACAAATGACCTCTCGACCTGTATGCTTCTATTAGATTAACAACTTTAAATTCTTTTGCTATATCTTCAGAAACAGCATTGTTTGTAACAGCCTGCTCCGCATACTGAACCGGCGCTGAACCTGCTGACTGAGCCTGTTCGAAATCATTGTCACTATAGTTTTCCAGAGCGAAATCAAAACCTTGAAAAAAAGCTTTCCAAGATGGTTCCAACGCGTCCGGGAATTTTTTGTACTGCTCATACATATCATCAATTAACTGAGCATGTACGGCGTTTAAAAATGAAAATTTATCCATTATTACAGATTATCTGTTAAAATTTTAATTTTAAATAATTGCCAACAAATTTACTAATTTTTTGTAGACCTTTGGCTAAAGTAATGTTTTATTCCCGTAAATATACATGATATTTATCAGATTTTATTACCTGTAAACCGGAATGGAAAGTTTAAGTTTCACCTCCTGATTATCTGTTGGTTCGTCTAAAAACTCTTCCATAAGCTGTCCGTTTCTGAGTGTGTCTCTTTTTGCTTTTCTAAGGAGTTCCTGTATGTTTTTGATACGGTTATTGTAGTTACCTTGATAATAAACATAGTAGACTCTGGAGGAATTGATTGTCTGAAAATTGAAGTTGTTATCACTCACCGGAATCCTTTTAGACAAGGGTACACCATAGAAATAAGAAATTTCCTTATCTTTCAGATTAGATGGATTTGTAATCATCACAGGTGTTCCGAATTCATCATCTTTTTTCCCGAGATCCGAACGGACAAAATTCACAACTTTTCCGTGATTCATCAGAACATTTTTGAACAAGGCATCCTTCGCATTTCGTGTACTCACACTGACTCCTAAAAGCAAAGCGCCTTCCCTGTTTTCTATCATAATACTGTCATATTTAATAGAAGCCAGCTGTTGATCTTTATTAACTTTATTTCCCAGAAGCTGATATAGATTTTTGATACTTTTATCAATATTGCTCACAAAAAAGTCTTCTGCCAGAAGATTAATAGAACGTTCCAGATAACTGCGTTTAGGTGTATGAATGTTCCAGAATATTTTCGTTTTTGTTCCTTCGGGTCTGAATTTTACATCAATCAGATAAGGATTATTATTTTCTCCTTCAAAAAGCTGATAACGTATTGTTTTGCCGGGATTGGAATAGCGTATAAAAAAATCTCCTGACTCGCTACTGGATTTATCAGAATATTTCATAGAGCTGCCCTTGCCTTCGTAAGGTGTAAAAAAAGAATAACTCAGATCTTTTTTCTCTGTAAAAAAATCATTCCACGATGAGAAATTCTGCAAATTATTAAATTGTGGAAATACTTTTTCTATGGGATAATTGATTTCTGACTGATGGGTGAAACTTTTGCTTTCATCAACAAAATTCATAGACAAAGAATAGAGTCCGAAAAGACAAAGTAATATAATGATGATAAATTTGAACCAACGCATCTTTAAAAAATAAATTAGAATGGATAACCGATTGCGAAATTAAAAGTAGGCTTGAGTAGTTTTATTTTATTGGCAACCCATCTGCTTCCTTCCGGCTGATTGGGATCATACATTTTATAAGCCATATCAAGACGAAGTGTAACATAAGCGATATTAACTCTAACTCCAAAACCGCTTCCTACTCCCATC
>JAEXJU010000365.1 GCA_023448955.1 Bacteroidota bacterium | reverse complement strand
TGTTTTTTGGCAACAGATCTGGCTTACTATTTCCACCATTTGGCAGACCACCGTTCCAGAGTTTTTTGGGCAGTTCATATTACGCACCATAATTCGGAATATTTCAATTTGACAACAGGTTTCCGTAGTCCGGTTTTCCAGCCCTTGTATCGCTACATGTTCTTTTCACCTTTAGCATTTTTGGGTTTCAATCCCTGGACTGTAATGGTTTGCTATGCCGTTGGTCAGGTTTACGGAACCTGGGTTCACACACAGACCATCAAGAAAATGGGATTTCTGGAATATATTTTGGTTACTCCTTCCCACCATAGAGTTCATCACGGTTGTAACATAAAATACCTGGACAGGAATATGGGAATGGTTTTCATCTTCTGGGATAAGTTATTCGGAACTTTTGAGCCGGAAGATCCTAAAGTCCCGGTGAAATTCGGCATCTACCCAAAAATGCCTGATGACGGACCAATGACTACCCTACTCTATGAATGGCGAAAAATATGCAAAGATCTGAAACAACCCAATTTAAGCATCAGCGATAGATTTAATTATCTTTTTAATTCTCCAGGCTGGCGACACGATGGAACCGGAAAAACCGTAAAGCAATATCAGAAGGAATATTGGGCGAAGAAAAATAAGACAAAAAATCAGCCTTAATTTTGTATTTATGTATATTATAGATTTAGACGCAAAGCCCGCAAAGATTTTTATTGAAATTATAGATAATAATATTTAAGGTTCGTAAAGGCGCATAGCTCAGCAAAGAATAAGAATTAAAATATCTGGTTAAATGATTACTTGTACTTATCTAAGTCTTTCAATTTTCAATTTTGAATTTTAATCCAATGAAAAAAATACTGCTGATTTTTGTTTTGCTCACTCCGCTTTTTGCATTTTCCCAGAAGACTGAAAAGCTGAATCTCAGAAAATACAAAATTACTGTACTGAGTGACTCACTGAGAGAAAGTTCTGGTTTAACAAATATTGATGACAGATTGTTTTCTTTTAACGACAGCGGAAATACCAGCGAAATTTTTGAAATAAAACCGGGAAGTTCCTATATTGAAAAAACTTTCCAGACAGGTCTTAAAAACACGGACTGGGAAGCCATCACAAACGATGGAAACAGTTTTTATATCGGAGATTTTGGAAATAATCTGGGAACGAGGAAAGATCTAAAACTATATCATATTCCCTTTAAAAATGATTCTTTGCTTGTAGATTCTATCAGAACCATTCCGTTTTTTTATCCTGAACAAACTGATTTTGCACCCAGAAACATCAATAATAATTTCGATGCAGAAGCGATGATTTTCCTCGATGAAACTATTCATCTTTTTACGAAAGAATGGATTACCAATACTGTATCACATTACGTCATTGATAAAAACCTCACAGAAAATCAGCCAGCAAAAAAGCTGGAAACTTTTGATACAGGTTTTGTGGTGACAGATGCCTCCTTTTTTGGTAATAGACTGTATGTTGTAGGTTATACTAAAAAAGCATCGGTTTATATGATGATCTTTGAAAAAGACGAAAACGGAAATCTGTTTTTTAATAAACCTTTGAAGAAATTTTCTCTGGGAAGAGCTTTTAACATTGGACAAATTGAAGGAATAACTGCAACCGAAAAAGGGGTCTATATTTCAGGTGAACGATTCAGTATCAAAGTAAAAAAAATACCACAAAGTTTATATTTTATTCCTTCTCAAAAAATAATCCCGAAAACTAATTGATTCGGGATTATTTATCTTAATTGGTAATTTTGAAACTCTCGTTAATTGTTCCATTGGATATTCTCAGGATATAATTTTGAGATTTCTGAAGTTGAACATCTATCGGATTGGCTCCTGATTTAAGGTAAATTTTTCTAGATTCTAGCAATTTTCCGTCCATACTAAAAATTTCCATTATCGTATTATATGATGGAAGATTAGCTTTATTCATAATCTGCAACTGATTATTTTTGACCGGGTTAACTACGGAAAACTGTTTACTTGTCCTGACATCCGAAACATTCATATTAGCACCATAGACAAAATCATGTGTATCAGTCTGAGAATCTATTGTTACTGTTGCTTTCCAGTTTCCGAATTGATTAAACTGAGAACTTTGGAATGTAAAATATTTGTAGTAAGCATAATAAAAATTTGCAGTACTGAAAGTGATGTTATTAGCAATTGTATTGTCCGGTCTAATTAATTTAAAATTTACGTTTTTACCAACTGGTAAGTCAGCGAAATACATATAAACCACTACTTTTTCTCCTGTATTGAAGCTGTCTTTGAAATTAGTTGTTTCTTGAACACCACAATCGTTAAAAACTACCAAATCCGAATGTGTGAAGATTCCGTTAATTTTTGGGTCAACATAAGGTTTCTGATTAGCCCACCAAGAATCTGTGGAAGAAGCCCAGATGTTACAGCTTCCGGAATATGTATCCACTAGCTGATTATTGCTGTTATAAACTTCAAGATGTAAATGTGGTCCTGTTGAATTCCCAGAACTCCCCACAACACCTAGATATTCTCCTGCTGAGACGGGCGAACCAATGCTTTTCGAAGTTAATGAATTATTCTTAAGATGGCCGTACCAGGAAACACTTCCATCTGCATGCTGAATATAAACTGCATTCCAATTGCCATTTCCAAAACCACAATTTCTATCAAAATTGCCATTACTTTTTCCAATAATAATGCCATCAGCAGCCGCAATAACATGCGCCTGATCAAAATCCATCATATACCAACCAAAAGGCCAAGTAAAAATATCAATTCCTTTGTGATTGTAACCGTCAACAGTGTCGTAAGTTCTGGTTCCACAATTCCAATCCTGAAGTTGATCTGGATAAGCCAAATTGTGATCTACGTAGTTCGATATACTCCATACATTCTTGTACTTTGTATTCGGGTTTTTGGTGACCGGCCAAATGAAAAGCGGATGTGCAAGTGTTTTGTTTTCTATTAATTTACCCTCTGCTTTAAGCATCCGTCTGTTAGCCGCAAGTTCTTCCTGAATGTGCTTTCTCTGTTCCGGTGTGAGACAGGCTGAATTTGAGGGCTGAAAAAAACCCTGTCCATCTTGTGCGTTCAGAAATAGTATTCCCAAAAGGAAAAACAGAATGTAGTACTTTTTCATAGTTGTTGTTTTTTTACTATGCTAAAATAGGTGTTTTTTCTGATAAATGTTAGTTTAATCTGTAAGTGAGTTTATAATCAGAAAGAAATGGATTATATTTGCCGAATAGTTTTTGGGTGAACTGACAGACAAATCCTGAACATAGCCCCGATGGAAGCGGCATCCTTTTTTGTTTGGCCTCGGATTAGCTTCGGGGAAACAAAAAAGATACAGCGGACAGCGGGTGTGGAAAGTGAACAGATATACAAATAGTCTTGCTCCTAAAAATTATTAATTTCTAAAAGTAAACAGTGGCGAATACAGTAGAACTTATCAAAGCTCCAATCAATGATGAAATGAAACTTTTTGAACAGAAGTTTTATGAATCGATGAAAAGTAATGTTGCGCTGCTGGATAAAGTCACCCGATTTATTGTCACAACAAAAGGGAAACAAATGCGCCCGATGTTTGTTTTTCTGTGCGCAAAACTGGTGGGAAATGTGAATGAGAAAACGTTCCGCGGCGCCAGTATGATTGAGCTGATCCACACGGCAACATTGGTACACGATGATGTGGTGGATGAGAGTTTCAAACGCAGAAATTTTTTCTCTATCAATGCGCTTTGGAAGAATAAAATTGCCGTCTTAGTGGGTGATTATCTGCTTTCTAAATCGGTTTTGCTTTCTACGGACAACAAGGATTTTGATTTGCTGGCTGTGATCTCCAGGACGATTCGTGAGATGTCCGAAGGCGAGCTGCTTCAATTGGAAAAAGCCAGAAAACTGGACATAACAGAAGATGTTTATTTTGAAATTATCCGTCAGAAAACAGCTACTTTAATTGCTGCGTGTTGTGAAGTAGGCGTTCTTTCTAATAATGTGGATGACGAAACTGCCAAAAAAATGCAGGAATTCGGGACTTATACAGGAATGGCTTTTCAAATCAAAGATGATCTTTTTGATTACCAGACGAGCAATATTATAGGGAAACCTGTGGGAATTGACATCAAGGAACAGAAGATGACCCTGCCGTTAATCTATACTTTGAAGAACGCCAGTCCAGAAAATTACAAAAAGTATTTTGCTACTATAAAAAAGTATAATAATGATAGCAAAAAAGTGAGAGAATTGGTAGAATTTGTGAAATCTTCCGGAGGAATGGATTATGCCATCCAAACGATGAAAAATTACCAGCAGAAAGCGCTCGACATTTTGTCTGAATTTCCTGACAACGAAGCCAAAGCATCTCTTAAACTGATGCTGGACTATGTTATTGAGAGGAAATTGTAGTATTTTCCTTCATCATTTTTATGAAATAAGATGGTTTTATCTTGAACTTACGATGAAAATTATCTGAAAAGTTTTCAGCATTCATAAATCCTGATAAGTTTGCCAACTCTTTCACGTCCATGTGTATGTACTTAGAATCCGATTTCATCAGTTCCAGAATATAATCTAAACGTAGATCATTAATATAGATGTTGAAATTTTTATTTTTATAAGTATTGATGATTTTGGAAAAGTAGGTTGAGTTAGTTCCAAAGCTTTCACTCAGCGTTTTTTGTGATACCTGTGGATTCAGAAATTTTTTTTCTGCTTCGAATTCATCAATTTTACTCAGAATATTTTTCACAATATTGGGATTCAAACCCGGAATCTTTTTAAAATAATCATTGTCATTTGGGACAAAAATCTGGTCTAGATTTTCTTCTTCTCTTGCTATTGTAACCAAGCTGTCTTTTTCTTCATTTTTTCTAAGAAGCTCCTCAAAACGGTGTTTGTAGATTTTTTTCAGCCTGTAATATCGGATCAGAAAGTAACTTAACAGCAATATAAAAACTAAGAATGCCAGATAAAAAGCTCTTTTCTGCAGTATTAGCAGATTTTCAATACTTTGTTTCTCTTCCAAAAGCTTTTTACTGTCATACTCTTTATTGATTTTTGGATATAGATATTTGTAGTTCTTTTCATAAGAATCATCCAGATGCATCAGCTTATTGATGTATTCCAGCTGTTTTTTTGTATTGCCAAGAGAGTCATTATATTTAATAAGTAATTCATAAGCAGACCGAAACTGAGGATCCAGCTGATTCGTTTTATCATATTCTTTATCAATATTTTCAAAGTATTTTATTGCAACACTGTGATTTCCAAGTTTCCAGTTTGTCAATCCCAAATAATAAACTTCAGTGATATGCGGCCATTGGTCGTTATATAGTTGCAATGCCCGGGAAAGCATTGCTGAAGCTTTTTTATAGTCTTTATTAAAGAATGCATCCGTACCTTCTAATGATATAAAATATGGGATATATTGTAGAAGTTTATTCTCCTTCAGATATATCAAACCTTCATTTATAAGCTTTTCATTTTGTTTTGATTTTCCTATGTGAGTGTTTGAGTCAATGTAACTGATTAGTGAAAAAATATAATATGTTTGATAATCTTTCCCTAAAGAAGCACTGCTTTTAAGATTTTCTTTAAAAAATTTGATACATTTTTCAAGTTCCTTGTTTGCCTCGTCATTTTGACCCAAGTAAATCTTATTTTGAGCAATGAAATAAATTGTTTTATTGATAATATAATTATCATTCAGTTCTTTAGAATATTTATTGGCTACCAATATATCATCCAAAGCTTTCTGATAATGGAAACCATTCATATAAATTATACCTCTGTTCAGATAAGCATTCGCAAGAAGTTTAGGATTATCAGAATTTTTGCTAACAATCAAAGCGCTGTCAGCATATATCAGGCTATTAGGATATTTAGAATAATTGCTTGCATATCGGTAGGCATAGACCAGTGGTTCATTTTTTTTCTCAGATTTTGCTTTTTGAATATAATAGCGTATAAGATCCCAAATTTTCTTAGGATCATTATCCGATTGATCTATTTTTTTTTCAATATTTTCATAAGTCAGATTATCAAAATTACTTTTCTGAGCATTAATCTGAATAAAAACAAGAAAAAAAACAAAACATAAAAATTTTAAAAACCTCATTCTTATAAAACACTACTAACCAAATCAATAACAAATATTTTTTTATATAAAAACGCTAATATAACTAAAAAAACCTATCCTTATTTATAAAATACCTCATATTTTATACGATCTAACGGTTTGATTATTTGTTCAGAACTTTTGTAATCCGGTACATTTGTAATGTTAAATCACAAAGCTAAAATATAAAATGATGAATATTAAAAAAATAACCTTTGTTATCATTTTGATTTCGTTTACTGCCATCGGATGTAGACAACAAGATGATATAATGACAGAAACCGATAAAACCAATTTGGAAATATTGAAGAGAAACTCTCAAACAACATCTAATAATTCTGATACAATTAATACTCAGTATAATTTGCAAGAAGGAGATCCAATTCCTCCTCCAAGAAGATAACTATAACCTTCTATATATATGAAATAATTTTTTTTCATCAGTGTGTGTTTGCAAATCCCTTTTATAAAATTAAAAGGGATTTTTTCTGATAAAATATGACCTTGAAATTAAATTCATTATTTTTGGAATATGAACAACTCGCCTCTTGCAGAAATTCTTCGTCCGAAAATACTTGATGATGTTTTAGGTCAGGAACACCTGACCGGAAAAAACGGAACTATCCGTAAAATGCTTGAAAATGACAGTATTAATTCATTAATTTTTTGGGGACCACCAGGAACCGGGAAAACAACACTTGCCGAAATTATTTCAGAAAAGTCCGGAAGAAAATTTTATAAACTATCAGCGGTTTCTTCCGGCGTAAAGGATGTCCGGGATGTGATTGATGAAGCAAAAAAACAAAATCTTTTCTCTGGCAAAAGTCCAATTTTATTCATTGATGAGATCCACCGATTCAATAAATCCCAGCAGGATTCTTTGCTTCACGCTGTAGAA
>JAEXJU010000341.1 GCA_023448955.1 Bacteroidota bacterium | reverse complement strand
GCTCATATCTGTAAACGGTTCCGAATTCTGCATAACGTTTCGGGAGATCTTTATAAGACCATTGTTGGGCTTTATAAATCTCGCAGTGGTGCGGACAGTTCATTGGTTTCAACAAAAATTCTTCACCTTCATTCGGAGTTTTGATGGGTTGAAAACTGTCTTCGCCATATTTTTCCCAGTGTCCGGAAGTGATGTACAATTCTTTTGCGCCGATGTGCGGAGAAATCACAAATTCATAACCTTGTTTTTTCTGAGCTTTGGAAAGAAATTCTTCCAGTTTTTTTCTAAGAGCTGCACCTTTTGGCAACCAAAGCGGAAGACCTTGTCCCACTTTATCGGAGAACGCGAAAATACCCAATTCTTTCCCCAGTTTTCTGTGGTCTCTTCTTTTAGCTTCTTCAAGTCTTTCAAGATATTCAGCCAATTCTTTTTGTTTAGGGAAAGAGATTCCGTAAACTCTTGTAAGCTGAGGATTTTTCTCATCACCTCTCCAATAAGCTCCGGCTGCATTTAATATTTTTACAGCTTTCACAATCCCTGTGGATGGAATGTGTCCGCCTCTACAAAGATCTGTGAAGTTATCGTGCGTCACAAAAGTGATCTCGCCGTCGGGCAGATTTTCAATCAATTCAGTTTTGAAAGGATTGTCTGCATATTCTTTCAGGGCATCAGCTTTAGAAACTTCACGCAGATTGAAAGTTGAATTTTTCTTAGCATTTTCTAAGATTTTCTTTTCTAATTTCTCAAAGTCTTTTTCAGACAAAGGCTCTCCTCCGAAATCTACGTCATAGTAGAATCCGTTGGCAATGGCTGGCCCGATTGTCAGCTTGGCATTGGGATAAAATTCCATAATCGCCTGAGCTAATAAGTGAGCCGATGAGTGCCAGAATGCTTTTTTTCCCATATCTTCATTCCACGTCAAAAGCTGCACTGTAGAATCCTCCGTTATTGTGGTATCTACTTCTGTCTGTTTCCCGTTTACGACGGCAGAAATGGTGTTTCTTGCCAAACCGTCACTGATACTTTGTGCAACTTGCAATGGAGTAACTGCTCCTTCATATTCTCTGATGCTGCCATCAGGAAGTGTAATTTTTAGCATAATGGTTTAAAAATAATGTGTGCAAATTTACGAAATAATAAGAAATCAGCAACGCGATTATTTTGCAATTAATTAAATGAGAAAAAAAAATTAGGACTGAAATTTTTCAGTCCTAATTACGATGTAAAGTTATATATCAGGATGTAATTGGTTTTTAATCTTTTTTACCCAGAGAATCCATTTCGTCAGACATTCCTTTTTCCGGTCTGTAAGCTTCACTTCGCTCGTCAGTAAAATACAGGTCGTTTTTTGCTTTCGCAATTATTCTTGCTCTTTTGCTTTCGGAAATGGGATATTCGTGGTGTGTATCTGTGTATTTCCCCGAAATGTAATCTCTTGTTTTCTCCTCTATGTCGATGGCGCCATTTTCGTCCAGAATGCTTTTTACGGCATTTGCATCATCTTCATTATCTACATAAACTGTTACCGTGTCACTATCTATACTAGCATATTCATAGCGATCCTGCTCAACAGTACTATTATCAAAAAGCCAATGCCAGAAACCTTTCTTTTCATTGTGATCTACTGCTTCCAAAGCTTTTTTTTCTGAATGCGAGATTGTATAATCATAAAATCCGGCATTTTCTAATTGGGTGAGGACTTCATTGTATTCCTTTTGATTAGGAAAAATTCCAAAAACGGTGTAAGACATAATTAATATTTTTTGTGTGTTAATATTTGGTATTTCTCACAAAACAAAAATTATGGCATAATAACCTGAATAGATAATTTTAACGTTATTTTAATATTTATTCTATCAGCTAAACAATAAACCCATTCATATGAATGGGTTCAGTGACGTTAATTATCCGTATTGTCTGTTTTTCCGTCATTATTGACTTTCGAGCTTTTATCGATATCTTTTTTCTCGATATCCGGTGGATTCTTTTTATCAGATGCAGCAGGAATATTTTTGAAATCTTCATTTTGCTTTTTGTTCTCAGCAGAATTATTATTCTCGGTTTTTTTATCTTGGTTCATAACAGTAATTTTTATAATTCGGTAGAAGGAAACGTATTGGTTTTATCTTCAATCGAATAATGCAAGGCTTTTGCCAAAACAAAAATTTCGTTAAGATTTTCTTTCAGTTGTTTTTTACTTTCTTCTTTTAGTTGATTTTGATTCACACTTTTTGCCATATTTTTCTTGGCAGATTCCATAATGCCGTTGATGTCGCTTTGCTTGAATCGGTTAATGGCATAATCATCCATAAAATGAATTTTCACATCCGGAAAAATCTTGATTTCTGGCTGAGGCAGTTCGTCAATAATCACTTTTTTGTTGACTGTATCTACATTGATCTTCATTTTTTTCAGGTCGTAAGAAACCTGGGCTTTTGCGGTCGTATAAAGAACCATTTCTCTTGGAAGAATATCGAAGCCGGCAATGTTTGCCGCAGAACTCTTATGGGTTTGAAAACTTGAAAAATCCTGTTCCAGTACTACCATTTTATTCATTTTCTGGATTTGATTGGTAATCAGATAATAATCCTGATTAATCATTGCGGCATCATCTTTTTTATTGCAGCTTCTCCAGGAAAGGAAAACAAAAACTGTGAGAATGATTCCGAAAACAAAGGAAAGTAAGCCAGTATATTTATTCATTGGTTTAGAATTTATCAGCGATGTTTAAACTTGCTAAAGACACTTCGACAAGCTCAGTGTGACAACTCTAATATTCACCGAATTGTCAGTCTGATGCTCTCGAAGACTTTTAAAGCTATTTAAACAAACCTGAATTGTCTTTTTTCAGAATGTTTAGCAAATCTCTTTCCAAATAACCCGTTTCCGGCATTTCAGTAATTCTTCCGATTTCTTTACCATATTTTTTCACAATGATGGTTGGGACGCGAGAAATATTGTACAGACCTTCCTCGCCGGCTGGTGATTCCTTTTTCCGATTTACAGCAATGATTTGCATTTTATCCGTGTTGTATTTCATTCCATCCAGTATTTTTATCAATCTCGGAAATTCCCTGTGGCTGTCTTCGCACCAGCTTCCGACAAAAACGACGAGATTGTAGGAGTTCAGTTTTTCCTTTTTTAGTTCGGATAAACCTTGCTGATCGATCTGATAGCGATTATATTCTTCATCAAACCAAACTTTGTAAGGCTCTTTTCGGAACTGATCGAGAGTTTGTGTTCCAAGCAGCATTTTACCGTCATTTTTGGATTCTACTTCCCGGTTTACAATGACTCTTTCCGCGCAGGAATTAATGGCTGTAAAGGTGACGATTCCTAATAATATTAAGATTTTTTTCATTATGTTTTTATTTTTTTACCACAAGGTTCACGAAGTTTTTTGCACAAAGGACACAATTTCAAAACTTAATACTTCATTTGTGAGCCTGGTGAAATCTTTGTGCCTATTGTAGTTACTTATTAATAATGTCTTTTAAATCCGCGGCAGAATAATATTTGTTCTTCAGAACCTTGTTATCCGCCACTCTGTGAACATTGTATTTGTCGCCAGATTTTTCATAATAGGCGTCGGTTCCTTTGGCTTTGTAGAATTCTACTGTTTCCTGAGCCTGAACTTCGTTATCACAAGCTTTGGACATATTAGAGCGCTGAACTTCATTAAATAATTCCACGAATTTTTCCCCCAAACCAAACTCCAGAACAGCACCGCTTAAAACATACTGTAAATCACAAAGTGCATCTGCAACCTCCACAAGATCATTATCTTCAATCGCTTTTTTCAGCTCATCCAATTCTTCTTGCAAAAGACTAACTCTGAGAGTAGCACGTTCTTTTGACGGAATCTGTGGCGTATCCAAAATTGGGGCATTGAAGGTTTTGTGAAATTCGGCTACCTGATTCAGGCTATCTAATTTTTCCATTATTTTTCTAAAATTTTAACAAATATAAAAAATGCCGCCCAAGGAGACAGCATTTAATAAAATTAAAAATTGTTATCTAAGTTTTTTTGCTAAAATTTATCATCAGCAGTTGGTCCGTATAGTCCGGGAACATTGTTTCCTGTCGCTCTCAGATAAACAACCAGTTCACCTCTGTGATGGTAAAGGTGGTTGTACAGAAAACCTCGGATAACCTGGATTTTAGGCATTGGCGGGAAAATTTCGTTTCCTCCGGCTTGCATTTTCCAGAGATTCATGTAATTGGCTTCGTCTGAGTTTTCTATCGCTTTCTGAGCATTAAGTACATTCTCTTCAAATTTTGCAACAATATTTTCTGCTTTGGAAATGTCTCCTTTGTCATACTGATAAGAACCCATATCAAAAATATCCTGGTTAAATGTTGCTTCATACCAATTATAAACTTCGGCAATATGAGATGCCAGTTGTGCCGTTGTCCAGTTTTTTTCAGACGGCTTCCAATCCAGAGCGCTGTCCGGGATTGCTTTTAAAAGTTTTCTTGTGCTTTCCGCTTCGTGCAGAAATTCACTTAAAAGTGCTTGTTTAATCATTTGTATTATTTTAAAAAAATTAAGGTATATAATTAACTTGTAATATCCCTTCCAATCACCAATCTCTGGATTTCAGAAGTTCCTTCACCAATCGTACAAAGCTTAGAATCTCTGTAGAATTTCTCTACAGGGAAATCTTTTGTGTAACCATAACCACCGAAGATTTGAACAGCATTATTAGAAATTCTGACACAAGCTTCGGATGCATAAAGTTTTGCCATTGCACCTTCGCGCGTCATTTTTTGCTTGGCATTTTTCATGTCAGATGCTCTTCTGATTAATAATTCCGAAGCGTCAATTTCTGTAGCCATATCAGCCAGCATAAAATTCACAGCCTGGAAACTTGAAATTGCTTTTCCGAACTGATGTCTTTCCTGAGCATATTTGAGAGCGGCTTTGTAAGCACCTCTTGCAATTCCCAAACTTAGCGCTGCGATAGAAATACGACCACCGTCCAGGATTTTCATAGCCTGTTTAAAACCACTTCCAACTTCGCCTAATCTGTGAGAGTCCGGAACACGAACGTTATCGAAAATCAATTCGGCTGTTTCGGAAGCACGCATTCCCAATTTATTTTCCTTTTTACCGGAAGTAAAACCTGCCATTCCTTTTTCTAAAACAAAAGCTGTGGAATTATTCTTCGTACCTTTTTCGCCGGTTCTCGTCATCACAACGGCGATATCTCCGGAAATTGCGTGTGTAATAAAGTTTTTTGCACCGTTGATAATCCAATCATCACCATCTTTTACAGCAGTTGTAGACATTCCGCCAGAGTCGGAACCTGTATTATGTTCTGTCAATCCCCAAGCGCCAATGACTTTTCCGGATGCTAATTGTGGCAGCCATTTTCTTCTCTGCTCTTCGTTCCCAAACTCATAAATATGATTGGTGCAAAGTGAATTGTGTGCTGCAACAGATAATCCGATAGAAGGATCTACCTGCGAAATCTCATCCAAAATGGTCACATATTCCTGATAGCCAAGACCAGAGCCGCCATATTCTTCAGGAATTACAATTCCCATAAAGCCTAATTCTCCCAATTGATGAAACAATTCTACGGGAAAAGTCTGACTTTCATCCCAATCCATAATGTTGGGGCGAATATTTTTTTCAGCGAAGTCTTTTGCTGTTTCAGCAATCATTTTCAAGTTGTCCATTGTGGCAGTTTCCATATTTTTATCTTTGTTTCCAAATATAAAAAAATTAGCACAAGGAGAATTATTTTTTTAAATAAGATTTTTCTGCTGCAATCATCTATGTTTTCAGTAATTTAGCATCGAAAATTAAATCAATGAATCCAAAATTGAAAAC
>JAEXJU010000280.1 GCA_023448955.1 Bacteroidota bacterium | reverse complement strand
TTGTTATACAATCCGTACAAAGATAGATAATTTTTTTGATATCAATTATAATGTCTCGAATAAGACCCGGAACTATATAATTGAAGATATTCATCTGAAAATGTGTCGCTCCTACGGAGCTACGCATTCAAACCTTTATTATTTACAAACATTTCGCTCCTACGGAGCTTTCATCTGTAAAAAACTAGTGAAAACACCTGTTTACATCAGGTTTAAAATAATAAAAAGCACTGAAGTCTGACCTCCAATGCTTTTTATAACTAACTACTAACTTTAACTTATAAATATATCAACTGTTTTTAAGAGCTTCTGCTCCGGAAACAATTTCTAAAATTTCGTTGGTGATAGCTGCCTGTCTCGCTTTGTTATAGAAAATTACCAAATCATTCTTAAGCGCCTGGGCATTATCCGTGGCTTTGTGCATTGCTGTCATCCTTGCGCCGTGTTCAGACGCTACAGAATCCAAAACTGCTTTGAAGATCTGAGTTTTAATAGATTTTGGAATCAAAGTCTGTAAAATCTCTTGTCTTCCCGGCTCAAAGATATAATCTACATTGACATCAGAATTGCTTTTCTCAGCAGAAACAGCGATAGGCAAAACCTGCTCCGTCACTACTTCCTGAGTAGCAGCATTGATAAATTTATTGTAAACAACATATACTTTATCAAATTTACCTGCCTTGAAATCCGACATTACTTTTTCCGTCATATTGGAAACGTGGTCAAAAGAAAGATTGTCGAATAAAGAACTGTGGTTTTCATAAACTGTTCTGTTCTTTCTCATCGCATCAAAAGCCTTCTTACCGATAGTCAAAACCTCTGTTTCCACATTGTTATTAGCAGAAAACTGTACGTTCATCTCCTTAATTACGGACGAGTTGAAAGCACCTGCCAATCCTCTGTTGGAAGTCACGGTAATGAAAAGTACTTTTTTGACTTCTCTTTCCACTGCAAATTCCGAGATGTTCTCTGCATCAGAAGCAGCACTTACATTCTCAATAATTTCCTGAAGTTTTTCGGAATAAGGTCTCAGCATTACGATTGCATCCTGTGCTTTCTTCAGCTTCGCTGCGGAAACCATTTTCATTGCACTGGTAATCTGCATCGTAGATGATATCGATGAAATCCTGCCTCGTATTTCTTTTAAGTTTGCCATATTTATTTAGTTGTTGGTTGTCGGTTGTTGGTTGTTAGTTTTAGAAAATTCTGTCAACTATCAACCAAAAACCATCAACTAATTTTTAATTATACTTCGATGCAAGCTCAGTTGCAACCTGCTTCAGAGTTCCTGTGATCGAGTCATCAATCTTACCAGCTTTAAGCGCTGACATTACTTCAGGATGTTTATTTTTTAAGAAATCTACATATTCTACCTGGAATTCTTTAACTTTTCTGATAGGAACATTTCTCAATAAGTTTTCAGTTCCGGCATAGATCATCGCTACCTGATTTTCTACAGGAAGTGGTGAATTTACCGGCTGCTTAAGAATTTCCACGTTTCTTTCTCCTTTTGAGATTACTGCTAAAGTAGCAGCATCTAGATCTGAACCGAATTTAGCAAACGCTTCCAATTCTTTATATTGAGCCTGGTCTAATTTAAGAGTACCAGACACTTTCTTCATTGATTTGATCTGAGCATTACCTCCTACTCTGGATACAGAGATACCAACGTTAATTGCTGGACGAACACCCGAGTTGAATAGATCAGATTCCAAGAAAATCTGTCCGTCTGTGATAGAGATTACGTTTGTAGGGATATATGCAGAAACGTCACCTGCTTGAGTCTCGATGATTGGAAGTGCTGTTAAAGAACCACCACCTTTCACGATTGGTCTTAGAGATTCCGGAAGGTCATTCATTTGTGCTGCAATAGAATCATCAGCAATTACCTTAGCCGCTCTTTCCAATAATCTGGAGTGAAGGTAGAACACGTCTCCCGGATAAGCCTCACGTCCTGGTGGTCTTCTCAATAGAAGAGAAAGCTCACGGTAAGCAACCGCTTGTTTTGACAGATCATCATAAACAATCAAAGCCGGTTTACCACTGTCACGGAAAAACTCTCCGATAGCTGCTCCGGCAAATGGTGCATAAACCTGCATTGGCGTTGGGTCAGAAGCGTTTGCAGCAACTACAACTGTGTAAGCCATAGCACCTTTGTCTTCTAATGTTTTAACGATCTGAGCTACTGTAGAACCTTTCTGTCCTACCGCTACATATATACAGAATACCGGTTGTCCAGCATCATAAAATTCTCTTTGGTTAAGAATCGTATCGATTGCAACAGTGGTTTTACCAGTCTGTCTGTCACCGATGATCAATTCTCTCTGGCCTCTTCCTACCGGAATCATAGAGTCGATGGCTACGATACCAGTCTGCAACGGCTCGTTTACCGGCTGACGGAAAATTACTCCAGGTGCTTTTCTTTCCAACGGCATCTCGTAAAGATCTCCTTCAATAGGTCCTTTTCCGTCGATCGGGTTTCCAAGCGTATCTACAACTCTACCAAGCATTCCGTTTCCTACTTTGATAGAAGAGATTCTGTTAGTTCTTTTTACAGTGTCTCCTTCTTTTACCAATTTGGACTCACCAAGAAGTGCAACTCCAACGTTATCTTCCTCAAGGTTTAGAACGATACCTTCAACGCCAGCTTCGAATCTTACCAATTCTCCGTACTGAACATTTTCTAAACCGTAAACACGAGCAATACCGTCACCTATCGTAAGAACAGTACCAACTTCTTCTACGTTAGATTGAGTATCGAAATTTGCTAATTGCTGCTTCAGTATCGCCGATACTTCTGCCGGATTTATTTCTGCCATTATATGGTTGTTTTTCTTTAATTAAGTTGAAATTCCTTTTTAATATTGCCCAATTTTGTTTTAACTGAAGCATCAATTTGCTGATCGCCGACTCTCAGGATATAACCTCCAAGAATTTCCGGTTTGATAATTGTTTCCAAATCATAGTTGGAAACATTGACCATTTTGGAATCAGCAATAATCTTTTGAATATTTTGTTCTGATAACTTAGAAGCAGTTGTCAGAGAAATTCTCTGAGTTCCTTTGATATCTTCTACCTTATTGATAAATTCCTGAGCAATACCTTTCAGCTGAGATTCTCTTCCTTGCTTGATGATCAATCTGATAATGTTTTTAGCAACAGGAGAAAAATCCTTGAATATTTCTAAAGCGATTGCTTCTTTCTTTCTTGCATCAATGATGGGTGTACTGAAAAACTGATTCAGATCTTTAGATTGAGACATTACTTTCACAATGTCCTTCATCTCATTGAAAACAGATTCCGTGTTACCAGATTCCTGAGTAAAATCCAATAAACCCTGTGCGTATCTTTTAGCTACTTTAGATGTCAGCATCCTGATTAGTTAAGGTTAGATTTGTTTAAAATATTTTCAACTAAAGCGTTGTGTGCACCATCGTTGTTTAATTTCTCTTTAAGAATATTTTCAGCGATGTTTACAGACAAAGTTCCGATTTGGCTTTTGATATCAGCCATAGCTGCATTCTTCTCAGACTGGATAGACTGTCTTGCAGCAGCGATCATCTTCTCCCCTTCTACTTTTGCACTGTCCTTAGCTTCGTTTACGATTTTATCCTTCATTTCTCTCGCTTCTTTCAAGATGCCGTCTCTTTCCGCTCTTGCTTCGCGTAGGATTCTTTCATTATCTTCTTTCAACTGAGCCATTTCCTGCTTTGCCAGTTTTGCCTGGTTAAGCGCATCGATGATAGAAGTTTCTCTCTCGTCGATAGATTTAAGAATTGGTTTCCATGCAAATTTACCTAATACGAACAATAAGATTAAGAAAATGATGGACTGAATGATAAATAATCCTGATGAAAACTGATGAAGTAATTCCATTATATAGTTAGATTAATTTTTTAAAATTTTTTTTTTAATTTAAACATTGCTGCAGCCAACCGCTGCAACAATGTTTTGAATTTTTGTTTGGCTTATGATGCGAATAACGCAGCGAAAGCAACACCTTCTACTAGTGCAGCAGCAATAAGCATAGCAGTTTGGATTTTTCCAGATTGTTCTGGTTGTCTAGCGATTGCTTCAAGAGCAGCAGCACCAATTTTTCCAAGACCGATACCTACACCTAGTACAATAAGACCTGCACCAATAATTCTAGGGATTTCCATAATATATAATTTAAAAAATTGTTTTTATACTTTTAATTAATGAGCGTGTTCGTGCTCGTGTTCCTCAACTGCCATTCCGATAAACAAAGCTGAAAGCATTGTAAAGATATAAGCCTGCAAGAACGCTACTAATACTTCCAACAAATAAATTACGAATGTCAAAAACGGAAAAGCAACTCCTGCAATCCAATTTTCGAAGATGTAAATTGAACCAATCAAAGTCATTACCACGATGTGACCTGCTGTCATATTCGCAAAAAGTCGAATCATCAATGCAAAAGGCTTAGTCAGTGTTCCTAATAATTCGATCGGCATCATAATAAACTTCATCGGAACAGGAACTCCCGGCATCCAGAAGATATGCTTCCAATAATCTTTTGAACCCGAGAAAGTCGTGATCAAATAAGTCATAATAGCTAAGAAGAATGTAATCGCAATGTTACCGGTTACATTGATCCCGAAAGGCATCAAACCTAAAACATTAAGGAATAAGATGAAGAAAAATACCGTCAACAGGTAACCCATAAATCTCTTATACTTATGTCCAATGTTTGGAATTGCAATATCATCTCTTACGAAAATAATGATAGGCTCAAGGAATTTTGCAACTCCAGTCGGAACCAATGATTTTTTATAAGATCTTGCCATTCCTCCGAAAAGCACAATCATTAAAAGCGCAA
>JAEXJU010000207.1 GCA_023448955.1 Bacteroidota bacterium | reverse complement strand
GTTACAGATAGTTTAGAAATTGAAGAAGAAGAATTAATAAAAACGACTTTTAAACCTTGGGCAAGCGGGACAGAAATGTATTTGACTGCTGACCTTTCTGAAATTCCAAGACCTGAATTTTGGAAAGAGAAATTAAGCAAATACGGACACGACATTTTGTTTCGTTATTACGCAGGTGACGAAAGACAACCAGAACAAGTTCCGTATCAAGACTATCAAGGTTACTACCTACAACTTTCGCACAGAATTAGCTCAACTCAAGAAGGCATTTTTCTAAAGCATCTAAAAGTAGAAAACGGAAAACTGAGTTTGAGTTTTGAAAATAAGGACGAAGAATTGAAAAATGTTTGGGACGACTTAACACTTATCCTTGCTGACTTTCGTAATGCCAAAATCAACAGCGGAAATTGCGAGTTTACCGGGACAAAATGGAAACAATATTTAGCGGACAAATTACTGCCGACAACAGAATGACAAGAAGCACAGCATATAACAGCGGTTTGGCAAAAGTGGCGGTTCAGTACTCCGCAGACACATTTGTGGTTAACAAAGTTTGGTTCTCCGCATCAACATTTGTGGTGAAAATCGCCACCTTCGGCAAGCTAAAAACGTTAGGCACAAGTTTAAACCACTACAATGATAGATTCACGTATAGTTCAAGAAATTATTGAAAAAGAGATAAGCTCAGATTTCGAAATTTATAAATATTTTGACACTGAACCATATGTTATTATTTTCTGGAAGCATAAAAAATATGATATTGACGACGAACGAGGTAAAATAATTGGTCCAGGACCTGTAATATTCGACAAAAAAAAGAACGAATATCGGCTATTAGGTTCGGGTGAATGGTTTTATGGTGAATATGCTGATTTATTAGAAATTAACGAAGAGGAACAGCAAAATAGCCTCGATCATGAATATATATTGCGTCTACTTGATGGTCTTGAAGATGATAGTGACTACACCAATTTATTAATTGAAAAATTAAAAATAAAATTATCAAAAGGCAATATGTAAATTCTGAAGATATAGATTATTTATCTATTCTTATCGGCGCAAGAAGAATAGAATTTGATTTTGAAATGACAAAATTAGATTGGAATAGTGATGATGATAATCTTGTTGTTATTTTTAACAATAACGTGGCTCAACAAAAACTTGTTGAAATTTGGAAAGAAATTGATTTTGAATATGAAATCATCTCTAATACCAAATTACTGTTATGGAAAATAAAAACCTGCGCCTAACAGGCGTTTGGCAAGATTGCGAATTTTGTAGTAAATACACGTTTATTTCTCGCAAGAATTTTATCTTTGATAGAAATAAATCGGTTCCGAAGTTCGCAACCTCGCCAAGCGCCGGAACGTTAGGCGTAATATTAAAACGACACCCTACAATAAATAAACAGAATAAATGAGAAAAACGCTTTTTATCCTTTTTGCAGGTTTGACACTTCAAGCAAATGCACAAAACATATTCCCTGTAAAACTCGAAAATTGTAAGACGGAAAAGTTTTGCCTTGACTGTGGAGACACAAAAGCAGGTTATGACCAAAATGAGTTTACAAAATTACAAGACAAACTAAACAAGGAATTGAACTTACAAGGAATAAAAGGTGCTGTAAAATTTCAGGTTCTTGTTGACGCAAAAGGTCGAGCTTGTATATTAAGTCATACTGACAAATCAAACAATACTATTTCCTTGAAAATTATTGAAGAACTTAACAAGTTCAAGAAATGGATACCAGCAATAACAAGTGGAAAGAATGAAGAAAAATCCTCAATCAATTTAATTTTTGCCATAAGTGACAACAAAATTTCGGGACAGATTGAACGGGTTGATATGAATGCTTTCAAAAAATCTTTTGATAAACCTAACAGTCCTGAGATTTACAATAAAACATACGAATACAAAAACGAAAATCTAAAGAATTACAAAATAACCGTTTGGAACTCGAGTAATTCAAATCTTCCAAACAATACGAACGACAATATTACAATCGACAAAAACGGACTTGTTTGGTTGACTGTTGATGAAGGACTAGTAACTTTTGACGGGAAAGAATTTAAGAATGCTGAACAAAATATTACTAACAAAGGAAAATTCTTTTCTTATTATGCATTAGCAACTGACAACAACAATGTTAAATGGGTTTATGGAACTAAAAATATTTACAGTTTCGACAATGCTAAATGGAAAAAGTATGACTCAACGGAAATCGGAATAGATGGAGCGTATGAAATTGTTAATAATGATAGAATAGGAGAAGTGTTTTTCTGCTCTGACGAAGGCGTGACAATTTACAAAGACGGGAAATGGACAAACCTAAATAACAGCAAATTCAAAAACCTGCCTTCAAACAGAGTAACATTCGCAAAGAGAGATTCAAAAAATAGAATTTGGATTGGAACCTTTAGCGGCACAGCTATGATTGACGAAAATAATGAAGTAACAAACTTTGAAAACACAAATACCGTTTTGAAAGGAAAATGTATTACTTCAATGGACGAAGACGAAAATGGCAATCTTTTTTTTACGCTTTATGAGTTTGACAGAAAAGAGAAAGGAAAAGTAAACAATAACGAAGGAATTGCAATTCGTTATACAGATGGGACTTTTAAACAGTTTACGACCGAAAATTCTGGAATGCCGTTCAACCATACTAACTGCGTGCTTTATGACAAATCAGAAAAAGTTCTTTGGATTTCTACTGACAGAGCAGGCTTAGTAAGATACGACTTAAAAAATGGTTGGGAGAATTATCATAATGAAAACTCTGACATTCCAACTTCTTACATTTCGACAATGACTTTTGACGATAAAGGGAATTTATATTTAGCGACAAGACAAGGATTAGTGAAAATTGAAAGAAAATAAAAAATACTGCTGGTAACAAGGTATTGCCAAAAGCGGGGCTGAAGTTCTTTTATGAAATATTTAAGCAAGATTTAACAGCAGTAATTGGCTACACCAAATCTTCAATTTATATCAAACTTATGTACTAAAAATTCGCCATATCGCTAAGCCAAAAACAGTTGTGTGTAATAAAAAACAACAATAAAAATGAAAATAAAAAAAATATTAATCAGCGTATTAACCGCTCTTGTTTTAATCATATCAATATTCCTTTATATGAATAGAGATAAATTTGTCTATGTAGGTTCAGTAGATATTATTGAAGTCGATTGTAGCAAAAAACGTCAAATCTTGAGCGAAGTTTTAGAAAGTGACCAAAGGATTAGAAAATCAAATGAATTCATCAAATACGCTAAAGAAGATCATAGAAATCAAGAATTAGTGATTAGCATTATTGAAAAATGCGGTATGCCAACATTAAAGGAAGTAGGGCAAAGACAAATGGATGCAATCTGGTTGGGACTGCAACATAGTACTAAAGAAATCAGAATAAAGTATTTTCCTTATGTGGAAAAAGCGGTTAAAAATGGAGACTTATCTAAAGGGCAATACGCATTGATGAAAGACAGGATGTTAATGGAAGACGGAAAACCTCAAATATATGGCTCACAAATAGAAAATGGTAAATTGTATAAATTAGAGAATCCTGAAACAGTGAACGAAAGAAGAAAAGAAATGGGAATGGAACCAATAGAGGATTATTTAAGAAGATTCAATCTTGAGTTCAAATCCGAAATAAAATAATACTCATAAAAAGGGCTACCAAAAGCAGCTGAAATTCATCGACTTAGTATTTACAGAAACATCAGAACAAGTCGTGGAAGGTTTAATTTTTGTTCTTTGATTTAAATTGACTTTAAACTCCGAAATCCGCCCGGACATAAAGGTCAGTAACGTTAACAGTAATTTTAAACCTATAATTACTAGAAAAAATTATAATGACAGATAAAGATTATAATACTTTTCGACAAAACTATGAAAACAATATCTCGAAGAAATTAGAAATTGAAAAAGAGGCGTTTTATGATGACAATTATGAAACCAGACAACCATTTGCCCTATCTGTTTTTGGCTTTGTTATGTTTTTTTATGGACTCTATCTACTGCTTAAAATTCAAGTTTATTATGGACTTTTTATAATTATTCCAAATCTGTATTTTATTTATGGCGGACTAAAAAAACCTAAATTAGTGTTTAGAATTTCTAAAAATGGAATTTGGACGAAAGAGTTTGGATTTATATACTTCCGACACATAGAAAGATTTGAATTTTATCGTAATGTTGGAAAACATACTTCAGAGCAGTTGAAGATCTATATTAAAAACTATAAACTTTATGAAATGGTAAATCCTTATTTGCAACAAAGAATTTCTCACAAAGAAAATTTTGAAAACTTAAAAAACAAGCTTAATGAAGCATTAGCAACTGCAAATAAACAGAATGGAAGTAAAAACTACAGCTAAAATGGCTTTGGAATATTGAAGCGAAACAACAAAGTTAAAAGGTAGTTTCTCGATTGAATTTTTGCAAAGAACCAAAAATTTGTACTGCGATTTCCCCACCAACCTTTTAAACTTACTGAGAAATAATTAGAATAACATTAAAAAATGGACATCAAAGCGTTTATAGAAGATTTTCTAATCGTAAGCAATGCCTACGATACGGAGAAATATTTAGAAAAATGGAATAAAGACGCAGTGCTTGAAGATCCTTCTGTAGGACAAATTTTCAAAGGACATTCAGGCGTAAAAAAATACTTTGATGACTATTTCATTGGTTATAAAACCCAAACCAGACTTGAAAAGCTAGAAATTATTTCAGATCTTGAAGCATATCTAGAAGTAGAATTTACTGGTGAGTTTCCTGAAGGAAGGATTGGCGGAACTTTTGAATTTATTTTTAATAACGGAAAAATCGACAAAGCAAAAGCGGATTTAAAGTAAAAAAACATTGACCTAAAATCTAAAAAGACTTTTAATAAATGCTTTATTCAGATATTTATCAAGAGGATAGATTTTCAGAAAATAATTTCCAATGAAAAGAATAATCAAAACTACTGCCGGTTTATAAAAAAGATTGATGATATTCTGTTTAAAATCCGGAAGAAAAATCGCAACATTTATAGAGATACAACCCAAAATCATTGCATAAATCATTTCTATACCTAAAGGAAAAACCCTGAATTTTAAATAGTTAAATACAATTTTAATAATGTTAAATAACGACAGAGAAACTGCATAAGCAACAGCTATTCCTAAGATTCCCAAATCTGTTTTTTTAAGAAAAATCATATTGAGACTGATGGTGAGAACTGCCAGAATCAGCATCACCACAATATTGAATTTATAATATTTTGACAGCGAAATTATGTGTCCGTTGAAACCCGTTGCGAGATCAAACAACATTGCAAAACCAAGGATCCAAAGCACAGGTTCGGATGAACGCAGGTCTTCTCCGTTCTTCATAAAATCTGCCAGATACGGAAAGCCGACCACAATACAGC
>JAEXJU010000174.1 GCA_023448955.1 Bacteroidota bacterium | reverse complement strand
GTTTTCGTAGAATTTCAGCTGCATCAGAGATTCTGCAATGGTTCTTTTTGCAGGATTCTGATCTTGTTTTGCAAGATTATCGAGACCGGCTCTGTGATAGCTGTAATACACCGTTCGGAGTGTAGACGTGTTTTCATTCTGAAGACCTGAGATCAGCGCACCTCTGTTTCTCTGGCTCTCCACAGCATTCCAGCCACCATAGTTTTGGTTCTGTGAATTCTGTGCTATTTTGAAAGCTTTATCAAACCAAGGCTGGCCACCTTTCAGCTGAAAACTGTCGGCATCGTATCCAAGAATCAGATATACATAAAAACTCACAACATCTATGAGGTTTTTCCCGGAAAACTGTCTTTCATTGAAAACCAGATTTTCATTTTCATTATACTCGAAGGTGAAATTGGTATCGTTAATGTTCATCAGTGGTGTTTCGTACTGAGAATTGAAAACAGGACGCGTAGCCTGAATTACAATAGACCCTTTGAAGCTGTTGTTAGAAGGTCTTTCGGATATTACCACTGCAAAATTGCATTTGATTTTTTCGAAGTTCTGAAGTTTTTTTCCTGTCCAGCTTGTATTGTTAATGAAGTCTCTTAGAGATTTTTCCAGTGTTCTGAAAACCTGTGTGTTACTTCCTGCAATCTGTTGGTTGTTGATCTGTACATTTGCCAAAAGTTCCTGAGAGTAAATACTTTGGCAGAAAAGCATTGCAAAGAATATGTAAAGTGATTTTTTCATTCGGATAAAAAGTGTTTGTAAAAATAAGGATTCTTTCCTAAAGATAATGATTCGAAAGGATAAAATGATAACGTAAAACCTTCTGATTTGTTACAATTTCTGCGCAATAAAGTTCAGAATGTCACGGGCAACTTCTTCTTTTGATTTTAATGTAAAAGACTGTTCTTCAGTCGAGGTAAATATTTTGATCTTATTGGTAGCATTAGCAAAGCCTGCACCTTCGTCCCGAAGAGAGTTTAGGACAATCATATCCAGATTTTTCTTGATGAGTTTTCCTTTGGCATTTTCTTCTTCATTTTGGGTTTCCAAGGCAAAACCTACCAGGAACTGATGGGTCTTTTTCTCACCCATCGTTCTGAGGATATCTTTATTTTTGATAAGCTCTATCGTGAGTTCATCATCATTCTTTTTGATCTTTTCTGTTGCTTTTACTTTTGGTGTATAATCTGCAACGGCGGCGCTCATTATAGCTATATCCGCATTTTCATAATGTTTGAAAACTTCATCAAACATTTCCCGAGCAGAGGTGACTCTGTAAACTTTGATGTTATTATCATCGGTTTTCTGAGAAGAAGGACCGGAAACCAGAACAACTTCTGCGCCTCTTTTCGCAGCTTCTTTTGCAAGGTCAAAGCCCATTTTTCCGGAGGAATGATTCCCGATGAATCTTACAGGATCAATATTTTCATAAGTCGGACCTGCGGTGATCAGGATTTTTTTTCCTGCAAATGCCGGATCTGTATCGGTAAACTCATTTCCAACAGTTCTGAAAATTGTTTCCGGCTCAGCCAGTCTGCCTTGACCGATCAGTCCGCTTGCGAGTTCACCATATTCCGCAGGAATGATTTTGTGTCCAAAACTTTCTGCAATATTCAGATTTCTGATAACCGCAGGATGGGCATACATGTCAAGATCCATCGCCGGGGCAATGATAACAGGGCATTTTGCAGACATGTAAACCGCCATCAGGAAATTATCACAGATTCCATTGGCTATTTTTGCCAGAGTATTAGCTGTGCAAGGCGCTATCAGCATCACATCTGCCCAGAGTGCCAGTTCTACGTGGTTATTCCATGTTTTATTTTCGTCATAAAAATCAGTGTAAACTTTATTCCCGGAAAGTGTGGACAAAGTAAGTGGCGAGACGAAATCTTCCGTGGATTTGGTCATTATAACCTTCACTTCTGCTCCGGCTTTTACAAAATCCCTTACCAGGTAATTGATTTTATAGGCCGCGATTCCACCTGTGATTCCGATAATGATCTTTTTGTTCTGCAAGCTCATTTGCTTCTGATATTTATTAACGAAAGTATTAATAATTTTAATAACAAAAAAACCGTCTCAAAATGAAACGGTTTGTATTATGAATTGAAAGCTTATTTCTTTTCTTCAGTTTTTCTGAAATAGATTTCATCATCCAGCCATTCTTTGATCGCAATAGATGTCGGCTTAGGAAGTTTTTCGTAATGTTTAGAGATCTCGATTTGCTCTCTGTTTTCGAAAACTTCTTCCAAAGTAGAGTTGTGAACAGCAAACTCATCCAGTTTCCCGTGCAGTTCGGAACGGATTTCTGCATTGATCTGTTCGGCTCTTTTACCCATGATCACGATAGCTTCATAGATGCTGCCAACTTTTTCTTCGATTTTATCTTTGTCGTAAGTAATTGTACTTACTTCAGCTTTTGTATCTTTAACACTCATTGGGCGAAATTATTTTTGAGAATGCAAATATAGTAATTATCTTTTAAACTTAAAAGTGGCCTGAGGTTCAGGTGAATTGATCTTTGCGCTGTCTCTTCTGGTCTGTTCTGCGGCTTTCTCCATTTCCAGCTGGTTTTTTTCCTGAGCCATTTCCTTTTTTTCATTTTCCTTAGCCTGGGCATTTTTCACTTTCGCTTCGTATTCTGCCTTTCTTTTTTCTACTTCTTCCTGAACTTTTGCAAATTTTACTTTCTCATTTTCCAGTTTAGTATAAAGATCATTTGCTGTTTTTGCAGCTTCGCTATCCGGCAGCTCATTAGACACTCTTTTTGCGTAAGCAGCGGCAGCATCCAGACGTTCTTTTTTAAGATCATAAACCGAATTAAGAGCAAGCTCATATTTGGATTTCATAATGATATCATAGATTTTCGGTCTTAGTTTAGTTGCTGGAAAATCCTCAAGAACATTTTCAAAAGCCACTGTTGCAGCTTTGTATTCTGCCATTTTAAAATATTGTCTTGCATTTTCAAATGCTTTGAACTCAAGCTTGTAACTCAGTTCATCAATCATCTGATTAATGTTTTTTGAACGCTCGGAATCCGGATATTCATTGATGAAGTTCTGAAGTTCTGTTATGGCAGATTCCGTATTACTCTGATCCAGATTGTAATCCAAAGATCCTTCATAATAGCAGAGTGCAGAAAAATAAGCAGCTTCTTCTTTTCTGGGATCCTGCGGGAACCTGATGGTGAAGGTCTTAAACTGGTGTGCAGCTAATCTGTAATTTTTGTCATAATAATTAGCATAAGCAGAATTAAAGACAACATTGGGCGCATCATCCGTTCCGGCAACTAAATTTGGTAATCTGTCATACAAAGCAAGCGCATCGCTCCATTTCTTTTTCGCAAATTTTTCATTGGCTACCTTAAGGATAAAATCCTTATCAGCACTTTTCATTGCTCTATCCATTTCTGTTTTGCAGGAAAGCAAAACCACCGACAGCATCAGCAAACTAATATATTTCTTCATAACGATCGTCAGAATATTCTTAACTGTTGAATATTATTAATAATCTGCAAAAATAAAACTTTTTTCATCAATCTCTTTTTTTTATGAAAGATTAACGTTTGTCTTTGGAAAAAAATGAGTTTTTATGTTATGAGTGCAAATTTTTTTTTTGTAAACCTCAATCATCTAATATCCAGCTTCCAACTTCTTACAAAAAAATGTATTTTTGCAAATTACAAGAATTATAAATGAAGAATATCAGGAATTTCTGCATCATTGCACATATCGACCACGGTAAGAGCACGTTGGCAGATCGTCTTTTAGAATATACAAACACGGTCACGCAAAGAGAATTGCAATCTCAGACGCTGGATGATATGGATCTGGAGAAGGAACGTGGCATTACAATCAA
>JAEXJU010000009.1 GCA_023448955.1 Bacteroidota bacterium | reverse complement strand
GATTAATGCCACTGCTGTTACTGGCTTCAGATTTTGTTGATAAATCTCATAAATGGAAGCAATTGTGAGTCCTCCGCCTGCACTGTCTCCTATTATGTAAAAATCATACTCCGAAAACTGTAAGGCTGCCCATTGATAAATACTTAATACATCATTCAATCCATCGGGATAAGGCTTTTCCGGAGCTAAAGAGTATTCTACAAAAAGAATCGTTCTTTCCAAAGCATTGGCAAAATGAGAAACCATGGCTTTGTGAGACTGAAAAGAACCGATTGCATAGCCGCCACCGTGTATATAAATTATCAGTTCCTGTTGCTTAGGATTTTCAGGTGTAAACCAATTACAAGTGATATTTTGGATTGTTTCGGTTCTGATGGCAACATTGTCGTGAGGAGGATAAATATTTCCTACGGTGTCATAAAGTATCCTGTTGTCTTCAATAATTTGCTTGTTAATGTTCATTATTTGGTTTTTGTAAAATATGGATGTAAAAATAAATAGGACTCAAGATTCAAAAATTGTATCAGTTCACTTTTTTGCTTCAGTTTAGAAGGAGAGATCCCGAACATCTGGTACATATATTTCGTCATCTGTGAAGAATCATAAAATCCGCTTTCTAATGCGATGCTTGTCAGTGTATTATCATCATCGGTGAGGATTAGAAAAATAGCGTATCGTAATCTTGTCCATAGCAGATACTTGCTGATGCTGCAACCGATCTGATCTTTAAATAAGGCAGATAACCGCGAAGGCGACAGGAATACCTGTTTGGCGATATGCTGAGAAGATACATTGCCGGATTTAAAATTTTTATTAATGTATTCTATGGATTGTTGTACTCTTTTATCGATGCCATTGAAATCCTGATTTTTATTTGAAAATGAAAATCTGTTTTCAAGATCATTAGAAAATGTCTGAAATGAATCTTTATCATTAAAAATCAAAGTATTGGAGTTTCCTAGTTTTGCAGCAATAAGTTTTCCTAACAGAGAATAGGGCTCAAAATTATGGATGATCAGACTGCTATTATCGCATTTGCAGGAATGGGAGACTTGTGGCTTTATTACAAAACCAAAAATATCGGGATATATTTTATTCTCAAGGGTTGTCTGAAAAGGCTTGTCTTCTGTGAATACAATTTGAAACGCCGAATGTTTATGGATCTCAACACCGGATCTCTCAGCCCTCAAAGACAGGACTAATTTATTCATCATTGTTTTCATCATTTGTTATCAGCTAAATTTAAACTTTATTAGTGAACTAATTTATTTATTTTATGAGTATTCAGAATAATTTCTTCATAAAAAAATGCAGCTAAAACCAATTAGCTGCATTTCTATTTTATTTAAAAAGGAATTAAACCACGCCTTGTGCAAGCATTGCTTCAGCCACTTTCACGAAGCCTGCAATATTAGCACCTTTTACATAGTTCACATAGCCGTTTTCTTCTTTTCCGTAATCTCTACAAGCTTTGTGGATACCGATCATAATCTCTTTAAGTCTGGCATCTACTTCTTCAGAAGTCCAGTTTAGTCTGATGGAGTTCTGCGTCATTTCCAATCCGGAAGTAGCAACACCACCAGCGTTAGATGCTTTTCCTGGAGAGAATAGCACCTGGTTGTCCAGGAAGTAATTGATCGCATCCAGCGTAGAAGGCATATTCGCAGCTTCTGTTACACAGATACAACCGTTGGCAACCAGTTTTTTGGCGTCATCCAGATCAAGTTCATTCTGAGTAGCACAAGGGAAAGCAACATCACATTTAACTTCCCAAGGACGTTTCCCTGCGTGGAATTCGGCCGATGGATATTTAGTCACATAATCTTCCGCTCTGTTATTTCCGGTAGCTCTAAGTTCCAAAAGGTACTCAATTTTTTCTCCGGAGATTCCGTCTTTGTCGTAGATGTAACCGTCAGGACCAGAGATGGTTAATATTTTTCCGCCCAGTTCTGTGAATTTTTTCACAACACCCCAGGCTACGTTTCCAAAACCTGAAACAGTTGCTGTTTTACCTTCGATTTTCTCACCAATGGTTTTCAGCATTTGCTCAGCAAAATAAACCACACCATATCCGGTAGCTTCCGGTCTGATGAGTGAACCACCGTATGCCAGACCTTTTCCTGTCAATACACCAGTGAATTCGTTTCTTATCTTTTTGTACATCCCGAAAAGATAACCGATTTCTCTTGCGCCTACACCAATGTCTCCGGCAGGAACGTCCGTTTCCGGACCGATATGTTTACAAAGCTCGGTCATAAAAGCCTGGCAGAAACGCATCACTTCCATATCAGATTTACCTTGAGGGTCAAAATCGGAACCACCTTTCCCGCCACCCATTGGAAGCGTAGTTAAGCTGTTTTTGAAAACCTGCTCAAAAGCTAAAAATTTTAATACACTAAGGTTTACCGTCGGATGAAATCTGATTCCGCCTTTGTATGGACCAATAGCTGAGTTCATCTGGATTCTGAATCCTCTGTTTACCTGAATCTCGCCCTTATCATCAATCCACGGAACGCGGAAAATAATTACTCTTTCCGGCTCTGCCATTCTCTCTAGCAGCTTCATTCCGGTGTATTCTTTTCTTGTAGCGATGAAAGGAATAACCGTAACGGCAACTTCCTTTACTGCCTGGATAAATTCTGGTTCATTAGGATTTTTGGCTTCTATTTTTGCCATAAATTCCTGAATCTTTTGTTCAACGTTATAGTGCTCCATTGTTCTATAATTATGACAACAAATTTAATTTTATTTTCAAATTTCGCAAGTAATATTTTGATTTTTATTGAAAAATTAATGATATTAAATAAGTTTTTTGCTTAATGTATAATTTGTTGTTTTGTGTTAAGAATTATTGAATCTAATGTTAAATTATTTCAAGTTTTCGAAAAGAGGATTTTAGTAGTTCAGGAGATATTGCCTGCCGGAAAGACATTTGATATGGCCATAAAGTTCCAAATCTAAAAGAATCGGTAAAAGCTTATGATGCAGAATGTTAGTTTTATCCGCTATTTCGTCCAGCGAAAGTGCTTCCCGATGACCCAGAATGTCTAGAATCTGCTGATGTTCTTTTTTGTCGGGATCCAGTTTTACAATTGGCGGCTTCTCTGGAAACAATTCCGGCTGAACGGAAAGATTTAGACTGTCAATCAATGATTTGATAGTCACAATAGATTCTGCCTTATTCTGAGCGATAAGCTGATTACAGCCCTGGCTGTACTGATCTGTAATTTTTCCCGGTAGTGCAAATACATCTCTGTTATATGAATTGGCATAGCTTACCGTGGTTACGGAGCCGCCGCCAAATGCGGTTTCGACGACAATAAGATGCTGGGATAATCCGGCGATAATTCTGTTCCGTTGCAGGAAATTCTCTCTGTTTACGTTATCAAAAGTGCAGTATTCCGAGATAAGAGCACCATCATTTTCCAAAATCTTTTTTGCAAGGTTTTTGTTGGAAGCGGGGTAGATTTTGTCAAGACTTTGTGCCATTATGGCCAAGGTAGGGATGTGATTCTGAAGAGATTCTTCGTGCACACAGGTATCTGCACCAAGAGCTAATCCGCTCACAGTACAGATATTAGAGCCGGATAATCCAGCCAGCAGTTCGTGGATGAATTGTTTTCCGTATGATGTGAGCTTTCTGGTGCCAACAATGCTGAGGGGATTGAGATCAGATGTTAATTTTCCTTTGTAAAACAGAATAACAGGTGCGTCATCACAATTTGAAAGATGTTTTGGATATAACGGATCATTATGAGAAATAATGCGGATTGATTTTTTCTCACAGAATTTTAGTTCCTTTTCTGCATTAATGAGCAGTTCTTTTTTGCCGATATCCTGAGTTATCTTTGTCCCGATGCCTGAAATTGATAGCAAATTCTTTTTCGGAGTGTGCCAGACTGCTTTTGCAGAACCTTTTATTTGTATGAGTTTTGTCAGATTGGTATTACCAATGTTTTTACATTGCCTGAGTGCAAGGATGTAGAGGTATTCTTCCGGAAACATAATTCATTTGTGTATGCTTACGAAGATAAAAACTATTTTTCTCTTTTCCGAATTTCATCCAGATATTGCCAGATATTTTCCTGTTTCAGCTGAGGTAATTCTTCAAAATCCTCCGGATGATTGGCAATATATTCCTGCCACATTTTGTCATCCCGCTCGCTATAGTAATTAGGAAATTCCCAAATAAATTTTCTTTTTTTCTCTTCGCCGATTTTTCTGAAAAGTACTGAAAGAATAATTCCTGTGATACTACCAGCCAGGTGAGACTGCCAGCTGATCTTGCTTGGTTCTTCCAGCTGTGTAAAAAACTCTTCCGGAAAAATGCCCCAGATCAAACTTCCATAATACAGTGCAACTAATAATGATATGGTGAGCAGTTTCATATTCCAGCGGAAA
>JAEXJU010000078.1 GCA_023448955.1 Bacteroidota bacterium | reverse complement strand
TCATTATATGGCAGAATTACTATTCAATTATTAATTTTTCTGCATCGGATTTTCCATTGTCAGTAATTACAACAAGATAAGTTCCTTTTATCAGTCCTTTTGTGGAAATAGAATCTGAGCTGTTTTTCTTTCTTTCAAAAGATTTTACAAGCTTACCATTCAGATCAAGTATTTCAACTTTGATTGTTGCATTTCCTACTGTTGGAGCAGCTTTGATAAAGAATTCTCCTTTTGCAGGGTTTGGATAGATTCCGAAATTTTTATTTCTGGCTATATCTTCTGTAGCAAGTACACAAGCAGGTGGAACATTAAAGTCTTCTACCTGATCTGTGATGTCTGTAGCACTTCCTGCAGATGCATTAACGCCCAGACCTCTTCTTGCGAAAACATTCCAGATTAAGCAATTATCTGCACCGCCTTTCAACTGATCTGCTTGTAGAATAGCATCTCTCCCGGAAACAAAGTTAGGGCTACAAGGCTGAAGTTTTAATCCGTCCATTACGAGTTGTAGGGCTTTTGAACTACCAGAATTTGGATTAGCTGTAACATCAGAATTATATCCATATTTCTCAGCTAGCTTCCAATGTAAATCCCATAACATGGTAGCCCATATTTCTCCTACAGCATGTGGCTGGCCACCTGTTGAATTAGTATCAGCATAAGTATGAGGATTAATACTCATGTTTGTGCTATATCTATATTGTCTGATTCCTCCTGCACTAGGTGAAGTGTTCGTAGAGTATGTACCGATACCTCTTCCTGCATCTCCAGATGCTCCGGGAGAATTGGTGAGCATTAAAGCAAAGAAATCTGACCATCCTTCACCCATCTGTTCCAAATTGGTAAGGCAACCATATCCTTGTCCTGTAAGTCTGTTTGAAACACCATGTCCATATTCGTGAATCATAACGCCATTATCAAAACTTGAATTTTTGTATCCAACTGCAAGATCTTTAAGATTTACATTAACAGTTCTTCCAGCATCAAGTTCAGAGGTAATAAAATCACCTTCATCTTTTGGAATCATAATACTTGGTATGGTTACGTTGGTAACATTTGCAACATAAATATCAGTTACAGAATTAGAAGTAGTTCTGTGTACAATCATCCCGATTGCACCTGCATCCTGAACTGTTTTAGCTTTTACATTATATGCACAGCTGGTAGTGTTTACCAAAGCTATTTTTCCTGTCAGACTGCCTGCAGTTAAGGCTGTACAAGCATTTATTACAGATGGAATAACTATATCGCCAGTTATACCCGCTTCCATAAGCTGTCTTCCAAAATTTGCAGATCCTGTATTAACTGCAGCTCTTGTGGCTAGAACGGGGTCAGTGTAAAATAGTCTTTGTTTTATTGGAACGCTGTAATTCCATAGATACATCTGCATTCTAGGTGCCTGGACAATCCAGTTTCCTACGCCGTTCAATATTTCTTGACCAGAAGCAAAGTTTGCGTTATTATAGCCACTTCCATCAAAAGCTTCTGCTCTCACTGCATCACCTTGCCCGCCGCCTTTACCAAAATTGTTAGTCTGGAAATTTCTACTGCTCTCAGTAAATCCGAATTTATACATAATATCATGAACCATATTATTAGCATAAAATAGATTAGTTACAGCAGAACTTCTATTATTATACGCAGATAAAGTTGATGATTCGGCAAAAGGAAAATCGAAAGTCAAAGATCCAGTAGTAGTACTTTGAGGTGAGAATCCATTTATGTTATTACTCGCATTGTTATCTACATATGCAAAAACATTATTTCCTCTTGTGTCTGTATAACTGGTTGTACCACTAGAGTGCCATCCTTCAGGAGATACAGAAAGATCCCAAGGATTAGTTACTAAAGTTCTTGATCCAAAAGTCGGTGCTTCTACCGGGAACGGAAAAACATTATAAGTGGCAGTGGTTGCAGCTTTAGAAAAGTTCTTATTCTTTAGGCTGCTATTAAAATGAGCTAATAATTGATTGCTAGAAGTGTTTTCAGATTCCGAATCACTAAAATGTTCTGGATGAAAAGTACATTCATTAATCATACTATTGTTTTCCAAAATCTCACCATTGGTAAGATTTACAAGCGTGGAAACAAATTTGTTTTCATTGCTTTGATTAATGAAAAATAGCTGAGCAGGAACCAAAGTATTGTTTTTTTCAAAATAAAATCTGAGACTCGCCACTTTGTTATCAGGAAGGTTGATTAGATCTCCACTGTTTTCATCCATCACTTCAAAACCATTATCGATAATATTAAGGTGTCTCAAAGCAGATGATAAAGCTTCTTTTTTGCTGATTTTATCACTTTGAACAGAACTATTCTTTAGCTGAACAAAATTATTTTTAAAAGAAATTACATTTCCTCCTCTTATAACAGCTTTTGCAAGGGACTTATATATCGGAGTGTTATTATAATATTGCTGAACATTTACAATATCAGACTGAAGACTGTTTGATTTATCCTCATTTTGTATTCTAAACTCTACATTTGAGTTACCACGGAAAGTAACATCGTTTTTGATGAAATTTCTAATGATCTTCTCATTGGTAGATTGTGCATTAAGATTTGCAAAAAGAAACATAACACCAATCCCCGCAGATCTAGTAAGTTGATTTATTTTCATATTTAAAATTTATTAAATTGTCGTTTATATAGTATTAGCAAAAATATTCAAAAAAATCTTATTTGATGAATAAAATACAAATAAAATTACTTAATTTGATTATTTGTTAAATAATTAACACTATTGTTGATTATTTTTAAATTAGAAAAGTTTGTTTCCCAAATATACCATATTAGGTTTTTCCATATACTCTGCAATATTTTCCCTAAAATAAATCATATGTTCAGATACTTGGTGTGATTGAAGATTTTCATTGGTTTCCCATTGTTCATGGATAAAAAATACGCCCTTGTTTCTTATGTCTTCAAATAAATCATATTGTAAGCAGCCTTTTTCTTTACGGGTTTCTATAACTAGTTTCTTTAATAATTCTATTGCATCCATCATATAATTTTCTTTGATGTGGATGATTGCGCTGAGGTAAACCGTCATAATATTTAGATGTTTTTTAAGTATCAAATTTATGAAAAATGAGGTCTTTAAATTTTAAAAAATTTCAATTATACAATTAATAAAAAAAAGTGTACTTTTGGAAAAATTCAAAAAAGCAAAAAATGGCAGAATACAAACTATTGCTCCCAAGTATGGGCGAGGGCGTTATGGAAGCAACTATTATTAGCTGGCTGTTTAATGAAGGCGATTTTATAAAAGAAGATGAGTCTGTGGTAGAAATAGCAACAGATAAAGTAGATTCTGATGTTCCGACACCGGTTTCAGGTAAAATTATTAAAATCCTTAAACAAAAAGACGAAGTTGCTAAAATTGGTGAAGCCATAGCTATTTTGGAAACAGAAGGTGGTTCTCAGGATTCTGAAGTATCTGAGCCTAAGTCTTATGACGAAGTAAAAGACCAGGTTCACACGCCTGAGCCTGAAGTTGTAAGTGCTTTGGAGCAACCATTGACCAACTATTCCGATAATTCTTTCAATACCCAAAACCCGGATTTATATCTTTCGCCTTTAGTAAAGTCCATTGTTCAGGAA
>JAEXJU010000076.1 GCA_023448955.1 Bacteroidota bacterium | reverse complement strand
ACGCGCCCATTATGTAAGTGATTAACGCCTCATTGTATCCCCAGATTGGGAAATTCATATCAAATCCTTGTGTTGGCGACCAATGCCAATATAATTTTTTTTCATTATTGGTAAACCATTTCCAGTTGATAGCATCCCACATTTCGTTGACTCGTTTTTTCAGATAATTATCTTTGACGGTATTCTGATTAAAATATTCTCTTGCGCATAAAAATCCCATCATCAGATATGAGGTCTCCACCAAATCTGCAGCATCATCCAATCGGCCAAATGCAATGGTTTTTCCTGTATTGCCATCCATAAAATGTGGAAAAGCCCCGTGGAAGCGGTCTGCTTTGGTGAGGAAATCAGCAATCTGAATAATTCTGTCGAGGCCAGCTTCTCTCGAAATCCACTTGCGCTCCACAGCGACAATCGTACTCATAATCCCAAAACCCGTTCCGCCGACAGCAATAGCATCCGGCCCGAAAGTTCCTGTACTCAGATTAGGTTCGTCCCAAGCTTCATTGATGTAGTCCCAATAATAATTACACTTAACAGTATTGCTACGCTCTCTTGCCATTCCAGAAACAGGATGACCATAATGCCAGAAAAATCTGAAAGTTTGTTTCTGAACGGTTTCCATCAGTTCTGCGTCGGAAAGTCCTTTCTTTACACCTACTACAGGAATTTTCTCAGAAACCTTAGCTTCATTAGGTTTTTGTGAATAGAACAATGACGAGCTTAGAATTAATACAAGAATTTTGAATTTTATTTTTGCCATAATACGGTTTTTGTCGTTAGATTATCAGAATTGGTTCCTATCATAATATCGAATTCGCCTTCTTCCCAATCGAAGTTTAATTCTTCATTATAGAATTTTAGAAGTTCCGGGTAAATATCAAAGCTTACAGTTTGGCTTTCTCCTTTTTTTAGAAAAACAGTTTTAAAACCTTTCAATTCTTTGACTGGTCTTGTGATGCTTGCCATTTTGTCCCTGATGTAAAGCTGAACCGTTTCCTCACCATCATAATTTTCTGAATTGGTGATAACGATGCTTACCTTCAGGTTTTCATTGCATTTGAGTTGTGTTTTTGAAACATTTATTGATGTATAATCAAATCTTGTATAGCTAAGTCCAAAGCCAAACGGGAATAACGGGTCGTTTCTCTCGTCCAGATAATTGGATTTATATTTTTCAAAACGATGGTCTGTAAATTCCAAAGGTCTTCCTGTATTTTTGTGGTTATAATAAATTGGAACCTGGCCAAGAGAGCGTGGAAAAGTCATCGTTAATTTCCCCGAAGGATTGACCGCTCCAAACAAAACATCCGTGATGGCGTGCCCTGCCTCCGTTCCCGGAAACCAAACGTTTAGAATAGCATCCGGTAAATCCACCATCTCAGAAAGGTCCAAAGGTCTGCCGGTAAATAAAACAACGACGAGTGGTTTGCCTAATTTTTTGAGTTCTTTTAAAAGTAACAATTGATTTTCAGGAAACTTAATGTCTGTTCTGCTTGCAGATTCTCCCGTCATTTCAGAAGCTTCTCCCAAAACCAGAACTATTTTATCCGCTTTTTTTGCGGTATCAATTGCTTCTTTCAAAAGTTTTTCCGGAGATTGCCTTGGATTGTCTTTGGTGAACTCTACGTAAGCATTTTTTTCAAGACTGAGATTCTCTGTAAGGTTGGCGCCTCTCGCAAACCAATAATTTTTACTTTCCGGAAATTCTTTCAAAGCGGATTGTAATGTAACAGATTCCTTAAAATCAACAGCCACAGCCCAGGTTCCCGGCATATTGGCCTTGTCATCCAAAAGCGGTCCGATGAAAGCGATTTTATCTGACTTTTTTAACGGTAATGTCTGTCTCTCATTTTTCATCAACACAAAAGTCTGTGCCGCAACTTTTCTGGCAAATTGCCGATTCTCAGTTGTTAAAATTTCAGACTTTGACCTTTTTTCATCAATATAACGGTAAGGGTCATCAAACAATCCAAGATTATATTTCATTTCCAATATCCGTCTGCAAGCTTTGTTGATGTCTTCTTCAGATATTTTGCCTTCGTCTAACGATTTTTTTAGAGTTTTGAGAAAGTCCTCACCCACCATATCCATATCTGTTCCGGCTTTCAATGCTCTGGCTGCGACCTGCTGGCTGTTGCCAAGTCCGTGCGCAATCAGTTCTTTGATAGCTGTAAAATCGGTCACCACAAATCCGTTAAAACCCCATTGTTTTCTCAGGACATCGCTTAATAGCCATTTGTTAGCCGTAGAAGGAACGCCATTGATGTCATTAAAAGATGTCATAACTGTGGCTACACCTGCGTCAATAGCCGCTTTGTATGGTGGAAAATAATCATTGTACATCCGGTGAAGGCTCATATCAACAGTGTTGTAATCTCTTCCCGCTTCGGATGCGCCGTATAGTGCAAAATGTTTTACACAGGCCAGCAATGTATTGTTGTCAGATAAATTATTACCTTGATAACCTTTTACAAAGGCCTCCGTAATTCTCGAAGCGAGGAAAGGATCTTCACCTGCTCCCTCCGCCACACGACCCCAGCGCGGGTCTCTCCCGATATCTGCCATCGGTGAATAAGTCCAGGTTATTCCATCTGCTGTAGCTTCCTGGGCTGAGATTGCTGCAGCTTTCTGTATCAACTCCGGTTTCCAGGAAGCCGAAAGTGCCAATGGTATGGGAAAACCTGTTTTGTATCCGTGGATAACATCTAATCCGAATATCAGGGGAATTCCCAATCTCGATTTTGAGACTGCAATTTCCTGAGTTTCTTTGATTCGGCTGAGACCTGTCATATTCAAAACAGCTCCCAGTTTGCCTTGCCTAATATAATTTTCTGCGTCGGAACTTACTGCTGCGCCAGTCTGGATATTGCCGGGAGGAGAGATAAGATTTAGCTGACCGATTTTCTCCTCAATGGTCATTTTCTTCATCAGATTATCAATGAATACATCTTTCTTGCTTTGGCTAAAAGCTATAACAGAGCTGATTGAAAATAATAAAATGCTAATACGTTTCATTAAAATTAAATTAAGAAATGAATAAAAACTATTATATAATTTGAAGTTTTCGTGTTTGATAAAATTATAGTAATATAAATCTCAAGACTGATATGATTATGTTATAAACTAATACTTTTATGTCAGAATAATTACAAAATAACATTATACAATATAATTATATCTTAGTATTGTACTTATATATCATTTGTAAAATGGAAACTAATAAAACTATTTCTGCAGTACCGGCATTGGAGCATCTGACCAAAGCGGAAGATGAATCGTTTGTTTATAGAAATTTCGAATATGATTATTTTCCGACGCCTTGGCATTATCACCCCGAATTTGAAATCGTCTTGGTCGTTTCTAGCACTGGTACAAGGCATATTGGAAATCACATTGACAAATTTGGTCCGGGCAATCTTTGTTTTATTGGCAGTAATATATCGCATACTTACAAAAGTGATGAAAAATACTACCATAAAAAGAAACTGCTTAAGGCAAAATCCATCGTTATTCATTTTTCATTAGATACGTTTGGTGATTCTATCTATCTGCCCGAATTCAAACCTATTCTATCATTTCTGAAGAATTACAGTAGAGCTTTTGATATAACAGGTTTAGAACAGGAAAAAATTTCTGATATAATGCGAAAAATGCAATATTACAAACCGCTAAAAAGATGGTATGCTTTGGTGCAAATCCTTGAGATTCTTTCAATGTCTGATAATTTAAATAATATTGTGCAGGATGAAATAGAAGGCTTCAATCCACTTGAATCCATGCGGCTTTTAAAAGTCTTCGAATTCGTGAAGGATAATTTCCACAGACCTATAAAAATAGCTTCAATATCAGCCCTGGTTCATATGACTGAAACATCTTTTTCCCGGTTTTTTATTCAGAGGACAAGACGCTCATTCACAGATTATCTCGTAGAATACCGTTTGTCAAAAGCACAGAAATTAATCTTAGAAACAGAAGAAAACATCGAAAACATAGCGATGAGAACTGGCTTTAATAATCTGTCAAATTTTAACAGGCACTTTAAAAAAAAATATGGAGTGACACCCAGAAATTGTAGAACGGCAAAATTTAAGATGAATTAAATATATTAGTTAGATTATCAAATTTCTTTGGAAAATATAGAAAATCCTCAGCATATTTTTATTCCGGTAATGTTGTTTCAGCCATAAGTAGAAAATGCCTTAAAACACGGACTTTTACATTCTAAAAAAGAAAAAAAATTCTGGATTTCTTTTGAACAGAAAGGACAATTTTTAGGAATTTTAATTGAAGACAATCGAATTGGAATAGAGAAAAGGAAAATCATTAACGCTCAAAAAGAGAATCAAAAACCTGCCTCTTTCACGACTTCGGCACAAGAGAAAAGAGTGGAAATTCTTAATAAAATGTACCATTATGATGTGAAATTTTTGCCAAAGATAGAAATCGTGTAAGAATCTGACGGAATTCCAAATGCCTTGAAACCGATATAAATACACAGGAATTGATAGAAGTGGTGAAAAGATTGAGAAAATAAATTTGATTGGAAAATAAAGGATTACTCCACAACCCTATAAGTAATAAAAAATTAAAGAAAATGATAGAAATTTTGTATATCAAGGCTTTGCATATTTCAGCCTATTAATTAATTGTGTGCTATGATAACCATCTAAGATGAGCCTGTAAC
>JAEXJU010000072.1 GCA_023448955.1 Bacteroidota bacterium | reverse complement strand
GTACAACGACAGTGAAATCCAGGCTTCATGAAGTTCCTGCGACCATTATGTCGGCTTTTGTATTTTCATTTGTCCTGATTTTGCCATCGTTGGTTGCGCTGGTGCTGTCCGGATTCTTCCGAGATTTTGAGATGAATCAGGGAACTTTGCAGGGACTTGGTTTTGTGGCAATGCTTTCTGTTTTCGGAACTGGTTTGGCAATGATGATGAATTATAAATTGCTTAGCATCTCTACACCGCTTTTTGCTTCTACGGTAACTTTGCTGATGCCTATTGTGGCAATTATTTGGGGAATTTTGGATGGAGAAAAACTAACGGCCGTACAATCGGTTGGTGCATTAATTATTCTTGCCGGGTTGATTTTTCTTAGAAGCAATCCGAAGTCTTAGATTTTGTAGAAGATTTATGTCAGATATTCTAAGCCATAGCCCTGATGGGAACGGCATCCTTTTTTTGGTTTGGAAAAGCTTAGGCAAAAAAAGATATAGTGGACAGCAGGTTCCCTGCTCCTAAAAAGAAACGCTGCTTCAATAAGTGAGGCAGCGTTTCAGGAATATTAAGGTCTTTGTTACTTGGTGTGATTCATTGCATTGGCATCGATATTAACGCCCAATCCCTGCGCCACTCTCATTCCTAATTCTATATTCGCACGGAAGAAATGACAAAGCTGGCGGTTGATAATCTCATCTCGTTTTGGTCCGTCTATGCCGCTCATATGTCCCACAATATTATTCACTAAAGCTGTTCTGGCTTCCTGATTCAAAGCTTTTGTATAAAACAATCCCGGCTGCGTGTAATGGTCATCATCATTTTGATTTCTGTCATAATTGGCAACGTGTGTGTTGTCCAGATCATATTCAAAGGATTTGTATGAGCTGTCCGGCTCTATATCACTGAAGCTGTTTGGATAATAATTTGGTTTGTCACCATAATTGGAATCGTCTGCCATAGCGCCGCCTCTTTGGAAATTGTCTACAGCAAACGGACATCTGTTGACTTCCAGCTGATGAGAATTGACTCCGACTCTGTATCGGTGCGCATCGGCATAAGAAAATAATCTGCCCTGAAGCATCTTGTCCGGAGAAAAGCTGATGCCGTCAACTAAATGACTTGGTGCAAAAGCAGATTGCTCTACGTGCACAAAATAGTTTCTCGGGATTTCATTCAGTTCCATTACACCGACTTCCTGCAACGGGAATTCGTCCTGAAACCAGACTTTTGTTACATCAAAAGGATTCCAGCGCCACTCTTTGGCTTGCTGTTCGGTCATTGTCTGGATGTAAAGTTTCCATTTTGGGAAATTTCCGGCTTCAATTTCATTGACTAGATCTTCCTGAGCAAAATCCGGATTTTCACCTTTCATTTTGGTTGCATCTGCATCTGAAAAATTCTTGATGCCTTGCTGTGTTTTGAAATGAAACTTAACCCAGGTTCTCTCATTTTTATCATTAATCATAGAAAAAGTATGAGATCCGAATCCGTGCATATGTCTGTATCCGTGAGGCGTTCCTCTGTCCGACATCAGAATCAGAACCTGATGTAGTGATTCCGGATTGAGTGACCAAAAATCCCACATCATTGTTTTGCTTTTCAGGTTGGTTTTCGGGACACGTTTCTGAGTGTGAATAAAATCCGGGAATTTTTTAGCATCTTTAATAAAGAAAACAGGCGTGTTATTTCCCACCAGATCCCAGTTTCCGTCTTCGGTGTAGAATTTTAAAGCAAAACCTCTAGGATCTCTTTCTGTGTCAGCACTTCCCATTTCTCCACCCACTGTTGAGAATCTTGCGAACATTCTGCAGGAATTGCCTACTTTGGAAAACAGTTTTGCTCTGGTGTATTGGCTGATATCGTGCGTCACGGTAAAAGTGCCATATGCGCCGGAACCTTTGGCGTGTACAATTCTCTCAGGAATTCTTTCTCTAACAAAATGAGCAAGGTTTTCCTGTAGAATAAAATCCTGTAACAAAACCGGGCCTCTCGGTCCAACAGTTTGAGAATCCTGATGCTCATAATAAGGTGAGCCAACGGCGTTTGTGAGTTTTTTTCTATTTTCCATATTTTAGATTTTATGATTTAATTCATTGTTGATTTTGCTAAATTCGATAAAAAAAGCTATTTATGAAACAAATTAATAATTATATTTGTAATAGATAAAATTAATTACAAAGTCGTGAATATACAACAGCTCGAATATCTGATTGCAGTAGATAAATATAAACATTTTGGAAAAGCTGCACAAGCCTGTTTTATTACCCAGCCAACTTTGAGCGCTATGATTCAGAAGTTCGAAGATGAGCTGGATGTCAAGATTTTTGACAGAACTACGCATCCCATCAGAACTACGGATGCCGGCGCAGAGATCATCAAGGAAGCCCAGAAAGTAATCGATTCCGTGATGGAACTCAAGAACAAAGCCAATTTTCTGAATAATATTCTGGCAGGAAAACTAAATCTTGGGATTATTCCGACAGTTTCAAGTTATATATTGCCGAATGAAATTTTTTCTTTCCTTAATAAAAACCCTCAGATTGACCTGAATATCAAGGAAATGACCACAGAAAGTATCATCAAATCCTTAAAATCTGGAGAATTAGATGCGGGAATTATTTCCACGCCTTATGCTGCGGCAGACGAGTTTTATCAGGATTTTCTTTTTAATGAAGAGTTAATGCTTTATTCCGCTAATGATTCCGAAGGTGCAAAAAAAGATTGTTTTGTAGTTCCTGAAGATATTGATGTAGACAAAGTGTGGCTGTTAGAAGAAGGCAACTGTCTGAGAACCCAATTCGAGAATATCTGTCATCTGAAAGAAAATTCTTTGAAACCCGGTAACCTGGAGTTTTTGGCTTCTAATATCAATACACTAATCCAGATGGTGGATAAAGTAGGCGGAATCACGATCCTTCCCGAAATGGGAGTTGAGCAGCTTGCAGTTGAACAAAAGAAAAAAGTCTCGAGATTTATCAAGCCTTTTCCCTACCGAGAAATCAGCCTGATTTACTACAAGCCAACTTACAAACAGAAAATTATTGATGAGTTGATTTCTGAGATCCGTGTTTCTATGGAAAAACGACTTAATTACTACAAAGATTCTGAAAATTACGTTAGTATTAAACCTGAGTAAATTCATATCCGTTTAGTAGGAATTGATTTTGAAATCTGAATTTTTGTATGTATTTTTGCGGTCGATTTTGAATAACGGAGGAGAACTTTGACTGATTGCAACCTCAATAAAAAATGCTAAAACAGAATTTTCTTTTTTAGTTCCTTTTGCAATCCGTATTTTTCAGCCTCAAAAATTAAAAATATAAAAGGAATAATATGTCTTATTTATTTACGTCCGAATCAGTTTCAGAAGGACACCCGGATAAAATTGCCGATCAGATTTCCGATGCGCTTATCGATCATTTTTTGGCTTATGACAAGAATTCAAAAGTAGCCTGCGAAACTTTAGTTACTACAGGTCAGGTTGTTCTGGCTGGCGAAGTGAAGTCCGAAGCTTATCTTGATGTTCAGCATATTGCCAGAGATGTGATCAATAAAATTGGTTACACTAAAAGCGAATATATGTTCAACGGTGATTCTTGCGGTGTCATCTCTGCAATACACGAGCAGTCTCCGGACATCAACCAGGGTGTAGACAGAACTTTGGATGAAACCGATTTCGAAACCAGAGCTAATGCTCAGGGTGCCGGCGACCAGGGAATGATGTTTGGCTATGCCACCAATGAGACGGAAAATTATATGCCGCTGGCTTTGGATATAGCTCATCAGATTCTGAAAGAACTGGCCAATCTGAGAAGAGAAGGAAATGCTATTCCATACTTGCGTCCCGATGCCAAGTCTCAGGTAACAATAGAGTATTCTGACGACCACAAACCCATCAGAATAGATAGTATTGTAGTATCTACTCAGCACGATGATTTCGGGAGCGAAGAAGCAATGCTGGCCAAAATCAAAAAAGATATCATCGAGATATTAATCCCAAAAGTAAAGGCTGCTCAGAAGCCTGAAATTCAGGAATTATTCAATGATCAGATCAAATATCATATCAACCCAACCGGCAAATTTGTAATAGGCGGGCCTCACGGTGATACAGGTCTTACGGGTAGAAAAATCATCGTAGATACTTACGGTGGAAAAGGGGCGCACGGTGGTGGTGCGTTCTCTGGGAAAGATCCTTCCAAAGTAGACAGAAGTGCGGCTTATGCTACAAGACATATTGCTAAAAATCTGGTTGCAGCTGGTGTTGCAGATGAGGTTTTGGTTCAGGTTTCTTATGCTATTGGTGTGGCAGAGCCTTGTGGTCTTTACATTAACACTTACGGGACTTCTAAACTGGACATCAACGATGGTGAACTGGCAAAGAGAGTGCAGAAATTATTTGATCTAAGACCTTACGCTGTAGAAAAAAATCTTAAGCTGAGAAATCCTATCTATCTGGAAACAGCAGCGTATGGCCATATGGGTAAAGATTATTACGTAGCGGATAAAACCTTCAACAAAGGACATAAAAATGAATTGACGCTGAAAGATCTTGAGTTCTTCACCTGGGAGAAACTGGATCGTGTAGAAGATGTCAAAAAAGAATTCGGGTTGTAAAATCCAAATTTTAGAAATCTTGAAACTGCTTTATTTTTTTGAATGAAGCAGTTTTTTTATTTTATCATCCATTCGAGCATCACTTTTGCTACTTTTGTGAATAATTAAAATTTAATCGATGAAATCATTTATATATTCTACTCTTCTTTTTTTTAGCTTTTGTGGTGTTACAAAGTCACAAGTTACAATGCACAAGTTAGTTACTGCCGGCTACACCTACCAAAATTCAAGTTTTGGGGAAGTGGGCGGTAAATTGCTTTTTTTGAGTCATGATGATGTGATTTTCCGGACAGGATTATCTGCTCTAATGGGTTCTGTAAATCAGAAATTTGCAATAATGCCCAAACTCCAGGCTGATTTTCTTTTCAATTTTGAAAGAAATGTAGATTTGTATCATTCCTACTATTTTGTGGCAGGAGCGGAAGCTACTAATAAATATATTGCACCAAAAGTAGGATTCAGTCTTTTCGGAATTGTAGACCTGATGGGAGGTTATGGCTTTTATCTGGACAAAATCGGAATCAACGGAAAAGAACTAAAAGGACTTAATGTCAATTTCACAATAAATATTCCAATTGTCGCCATTAATGATTTAACAAAATAGATTTTTTTGAATCAAATTAAATAAAATCGAAAGTTTAACAATTCATTAACGTTTTGTTTTGTCTTTTTTGTTATTTTTACAAACCTAAATTTTGCGTATAGAAAAAATCTACTCTTAAAAAATAATAACAGAACCGAACCTGTCAAACCAGTTACAACAGTATCTGAGCTGATAGCTGGGTTCAAAAAGTAAGAGTAAAGTTATGAAAACGCAAACGGACAGCAAACTGATTTTCCAATATCAGAATGGCGATGAGAAGGCCCTTTCTACATTAATCAACCGACACAAAAAAGACCTGTTCACATTCATCTACTACAAATTGATGGATGAAGATCTGGCGAATGATATTTTCCAGGATACATTCATTAAAGTTATCGTTACCCTTAAAGAAGGCAGGTATAAGGAAGAAAATAAATTTATTCTCTGGGCAAAGCGGATTGCTCATAATTTGATCATTGACCACTTCCGTCTTCAGTCCAAGAATATAAAAATTTCTGAAACCTCTTTTGAAAATGAAGAATTTTCTATTTTTGATATCATCAAGGAACCGGATGGCAATATAGAAGACCGGCTGATAGAAAATCAAATCAATGAGGATCTGCTAAAAATGCTTGTTTTGCTCCCGGAGAACCAGCAAGAGGTGATTAAACTAAGATATTTTGATGGATTAAGTTTCAAAGAAATAGCGGATCACACGGAGACCAGCATCAACACAACACTTGGAAGGGTGAGATACGCGCTCATCAACCTGAGAAAAATTATGGAAGAACATAAAATAATTTTAACAAAATAATATAATAAAGATTTTTTTTTGGCGTTATTGTTGTAAAGTTTTTGCCTATGAAAAAAAAACGACACTTTAACAAAAAAAGCTTTGGCGCCTAAACAAGAAACAATCGATTTTTTGCTGTCGTATTCCAAAAATCTTCAGCCAATGAAAACTAAAATGAAGAAAACTATTTTAGTTTCTAAAAACTAGAATTTATTTTTAGATTAAATAATTGATTTTATGACTGAGCTTTCCTACGCGGATAAAAAATTTGACTAGATTTGTGCCTTATGAAAAATATAAGGCACATTTTTTTTGACCTGGATAATACACTTTGGGATCACCGCAAGAATGCATACCTCACCATCAGAGATTTATTTTCAAAACAGCAGATTGCAGAACAATATCAGATCGATTTTGAGGAGTTTCATTCCGCATATCATATCATTAACGAAAGACTTTGGGAACAGATCCGAGATGGTGAAATTGATAAAGACTATCTCAGGAAACACCGTTTCTATGATACATTCTTAAAGTTTGGAGTAGATGATGAAACGCTTGCTGACTATTTTGAACATCATTTTCTGGACGAGATACTTAATTATAATGAACTCGTGGCTGGCGCTCTCGATTTGTTGAATTATTTGAAATCTAAAGATTACAAAATGCACATTATTTCCAATGGTTTTCAGGAAGTTACGGAAAGAAAATGTATCTTATCCGGAATCTCTGGTTTTTTTGAAACGATTACCAGTGCAGATTCTGTCAATATCAGAAAACCAAGACCGGAAATTTTCGAGTATTCTTTGACTCTTGCCAAAGCGGATAAATCTGAAAGTATCTTAATAGGCGATGATTGGATAGCCGATGTGAAAGGTGCTCAGAACTTTGGAATAGATGTGATTTTTTTTGATGTTCTGGATGAAAATCCACAGGAAGAAGGATTAAAATTTATCAAAAACCTGTCAGAACTGAAAGAGTATCTATAAAAAAATTCCTCTCCAATTTTTTGAAGAGGAATTTTAATTTTCCGAGTTGAAATTTTAAATTCCCAGGCTTTTTCTTACTCTTTTTATGGTTTGATTTGCAATCACTCTTGTCTTTTCAGCACCTTCCTGAAGTTTTGCTTCCAGCTCGTCCAGATTATTCATATAATATGTGAATGTTTCTCTTTCTTTTGCAAACTTGGTCAGGATCAGATCCAACAATTCTTTTTTGGCGTGGCCGTAACCATAATTCCCGGCAAGATATTTCGCTCTTAGTTCTTCAGTCTGTTCGGGCGTTGCGATAAGTTGATAGATTGCAAATACTTTATCAGTATCAGGATTTTTTGGTTCTTCAAGCGGTGTAGAATCAGTTTCGATAGACATCACCTGTTTTTTCAGTTCTTTCTCCGGAAGAAAAATATTGATAATGTTGCCTCTGGATTTTGACATTTTCTGGCCGTCTGTTCCGGGAACATATTTCGTGTTTTCTTCCAGTTCAGCTTTTGGCAAAACAAAAACTTCTCCCATTTGGTTGTTGAATCTTGAAGCCACATCTCTTGCAATTTCCAGATGTTGAAGCTGGTCTTTGCCCACGGGAACAATCTCGGCATCATAAAGTAAAATGTCGGCAGCCATCAGAATAGGATACGTAAACAATCCGGCGTTCACATCCTGCAGACGGTCTGCTTTATCTTTGAAAGAATGCGCCAATGTCAATCTTTGATAAGGAAAAAAGCACGACAAATGCCACGATAACTCGCAGGTTTCCGGGATATCGCTTTGTCTGTAAAAAAAAGTTTTTTCAGTGTCCAGTCCGCAGGCAAGCCAAGCTGCAGCAATCTCGTAAGTATTCTGTTTCAATTCCTTTGCATCTTTAATTTGAGTTAAAGAATGCAGATTGGCAATGAATAAAAAAGATTCGTTTTCTGCTTTTTTTGATAGTTCGATAGCGGGAATAATCGCTCCCAAAAGGTTTCCGAGATGCGGTGTTCCGGTGGCTTGTATTCCGGTCAGGATTCTAGACATTTTTTATAAATGATGAATGATTATTGATAAATGATTACTGAAATTCAGTGCACAAAAATAGGAAAGATATAATGGTTAACAAAGTATTGGCTTATTTGATTTCAATCTTATGTCCACCAAATTTAGGTTCTACGCCAAACCAAATATCCAGAAAAGCTTTTGCTTTGGCAAGATATTCCCGGAGATTTGTTTTGAGTCCCGCATATTTGTTGACATCTTTGGCATTGTAGCCATAAGCTTCAATATCAAATTTTTTAGCTAAGAAAACAGCTCGCTCGTTATGAAATTTTTGTGACACGAAAATCACTTTGTTCTGTCCAAAGATTTCTTTGGCTCTTACCACGGAATCTAGAGTCCTGAAACCGGCAAAATCTTCATAGATTTTTTCTGCAGGGATACCATTAGCAATCAAGTCTAGTTTCATCTGTTCAGGTTCGTTGTATCCTTTTACGGAATTATCGCCACTCACAATGATGAAGTCAATTTTTCCTGCTTTATAAAGTTCTGTTGCCGCATCTATCCTATATTTGAAATAAAGATTCGGATTACCATTGTCTAGATTTTTGTTAGTCCCCAAAACAACAGCGGTTTTTACTTTCGGTAGCTTACTTGCAGAATATGAAATACAAGAATCACTTCCCGTTACAATGGAATAATTGGCAAAAAAGATAAAAAGAAATCCTGCCACTAAAAGCAACAGGAATATTTTGATTAAATTTTTAAATAATTTCATTTGTGTGTTTCAATTAAAAAAAGTTTTAAAAATCCAGTCCGTTTGGAAATGCTTTTTTCCGGAAAATATATAAAAACAATGCGCCAAGCGTTATTGAGCTATCTGCAACGTTAAAAATGTATTTGAAAAACTCTATTCTGTTGCCGCCCAAAATCGGTACCCAATCTGGCCAGGTTGTATCTACCAACGGAAAATGCAGCATATCCACCACGCAACCTTTCATCAGGTCAGAATAGCCTTGCCCAATCGGAACCAGTTTGGAAACACCGGCATAATCTACCCATCTTCCGGATGCAGCGTCATAAAAAGTACCGCTGTCGAAAATAATACCATAAAAAATCCCGTCAAAAACATTCCCGATTGCGCCTGCAAAAATCATAGCCATTGGAATAATAAGGTAATTGGAAGCACCTTCCTTCAGCCATTTTTTGAACAGCATTACCATCCCGATTGCCAGAACAATTCTTAGAATAATCAGCGTATATTTCCCCCATAATCCGCCAAAATGCAGCCCATAAGCCATTCCCGGATTTTCTACAAACGTTAGCTTAAACCAGTTTAATCCAAATACGTTGATGCTCTCGCCAAGGAAAAAATGAGTCTTGATGTAGATTTTGGAAAACTGATCTATTAATAAGATAATAAAAGTGATAAGGATAATTTTTTTCATTACAATCCTTTAGGTTTATTAGGTTTTGGGAACTTTTTCTCGTTTCTGTCGTTGATTTTCTTAACGGTTTTCTGGTTGTGAAAATGATTTCTGGTGTGAAATTTTTCAAACTCGATGCCCATTTCCTTCAGTACACTTTTCAGTGCTGTCAGTTCCATAGAGTTTTTCGGATGTACAATGATAGATTCCATGTTGTCTTATTAATTATTTTTCTAAGCGAAAAAATTTTTGCAAATGTAACTCATTTCTTAGATAACTCGTCCAGTCTTTTACGTTCTTTTTCCGTGAGGTCTGCCAGTCCGTTTTCTCCTATTTTGCTCAGTAAACGATCAATCTCGTCTTGCCGTGCTTTTCTTTTGGCGTTATACTCATCATCAATGGTGTAATATTTTTCTTCCTTGCGGAATACGTTTTTTACAGATTGATTCCTGCTCATAAAATAAATGATAACAACAGCTACGGCCAAAATAACAATTAAAAACATCATTTGTAATAAGAAAAAAGTCCCAATTTCCAATCTTTAGAATCAGAAACTCGGACTTTATAATTTAATAGTGAGTAAATTATCTCTGCATATTTTTCGCTTCAATGCTAAGGGTGGCGTGTGGTACGGCTTGTAATCTTTCTTTCGGGATTAATTTTCCTGTTACTCTGCAAACACCGTAAGTTTTATTTTCAATACGGATCAATGCATGTTTCAGATCGCGCACGAACTTCTCCTGTCTTGATGCCAATATGGCGTTTTGTTCTTTGCTCAGCGTTTCCGCACCTTCCTCAAAAGCTTTGAAAGTAGGGGATGTGTCATCCGTTCCGTTGTTCTGATTATTGATAAAACTCTCTTTAATCAGGCCAAGATCATTCTCAGCTTTTGCAATTTTATCCTGAATTAATTTTTTAAATTCCTGAAGTTCAGCATCACTATATCTTAGTTTTTCGTCTGCCATTTCCATCTAGTTATTAATTGTTCAACTTTTATTTTTACTTGCGAAACATCATCGCAAATTTTCAATCAACAAGAATAAAGATAATTTTTGAAAATAAATCCGGTTAAAATTTCAATTCACAAATTCTTAATGAAAATGTAATATGTATTATATTTTTTCAATTTTAACATTGAATTTTTCTTCATCTATCTCTATTTCTTCAAATTTTGAAAGTGAATTTACAAATTCTATTTTATTCGACAATACTTCTGAAGAAATATATGCTTCATTGTTAATAAATTCTTTTCTGAAAGGGCAAGTTTCTTCCAATTGAATTGATATTCTGTCTGTTAATTCAAAATCTTTATCTTTTCTCAGATTCTGAATTCTGTTGATGAATTCTCTTGCGATCCCTTCAGCCTTCAATTCTTCCGTCAGTGTCAAATCTAGTGCCACAGTTGTTTTTCCTTCGCTTGCAACCGTCCAGCCCGGAATGTCTTTGGTAGAGATCTCGACATCTTCAACAGTAATTTCATAACCGGAAACTTCGGCTTTTCCTGTTTTTTCAAGAGCTGCTATCTGCTCAGAGGTGAAGCTGGAGATTTCTCCGGCAACCGCTTTCATATCTTTTCCTAATCTCGAACCTAAAGTTTTGAAATTCGGTTTGATCTGTTTTACAATCAAATGCGATGCTTCTTCTGCGTTAATGAGTTGTAATTCCTTAACATTAACTTCCTGCTTGATCAGTTCTGAAACTGCTAAAATCTGCTCTTCGGTTTTCTTATCCAAAACAGGAATCAACACTTTTTGAAGTGGCTGGCGAACCTTCACATTTTCTTTTTTTCTCAGAGAGAAAACCATACTCGTGATCGTTTGAGCCAAATGCGTTTTTTCTACCAGATCTGTATCAATCAGACTTTCATCTGCAACAGGGAAATCTGTCAGGTGAATAGAATTTACAGAATCTCTTCCGGTTACGTTATTCAAATCCTGGAACAATTGATCCATAAAGAATGGTGCAATTGGTGCAGAAAGTTTTGCAACCGTCTCAAGACAGGTGTATAACGTCTGGTAAGCAGAGATCTTGTCATCAGAATAATCGCCTTTCCAGAAACGTCTTCTGCATAATCTTACATACCAGTTGGATAGATTATCATTCACAAAAGTGCTGATTTCTCTCGCCACTCTCGTTGGTTCGTAATCTTCGTATAATGCTTTGACGTCTTTGATTAAAAGATTCAGTTCAGATAAAATCCAACGGTCAATTTCCGGTCTGTTCTCAACGTCTTTTTCAGAATAATTAAATCCGTCAACATTCGCATACAGAGCGAAGAAAGAGTAGGTGTTGTAAAGTGTTCCGAAGAATTTTCTGCGTACTTCATCTATGCCTTCAATATCAAATTTTAAATTTTCCCAAGGATTCGCATTGGAAATCATATACCAGCGCGTAGCATCTGGTCCGTAAGTTGAAATGGTTTCAAACGGATCAATAGTATTGCCTTTGGATTTCGACATTTTCACACCGTTTTTATCCAAAACAAGTCCGTTGCTCATTACATTTTTATAAGCTACAGAATCAAAAACCGTTGTTGCAATAGCGTGAAGTGTATAAAACCAGCCACGCGTCTGATCTACACCTTCTGCGATGAAATCTGCCGGAAATGCTTTATTGTTGTCAATTAGCTCTTTGTTTTCAAACGGATAATGCAACTGTGCATAAGGCATCGCTCCGGAATCAAACCAAACATCTATCAGGTCGCTTTCACGCTTCATTGGTTTTCCTGATTCTGAAACCAAAACAATCTGATCCACAATATTTTTGTGAAGATCTACTTTTGCATAGTTTTCCTCAGACATATTCCCGATTTCGAAATCTTTGAAAGGATTCTGGGATATCATCCCTTTTTTAATTGATTTCTCAATCGCTAAGTAAAGTTCTTCTACAGAACCAATGATTATTTCCTCTTTTTTATCCTCAGTTCTCCAGATTGGTAACGGAATTCCCCAATATCTTGAGCGGGAAAGATTCCAGTCGTTGGCGTTTTTCAGCCAGTTTCCGAAACGGCCTTCCCCTGTGGATTTTGGTTTCCAGTTGATGGTTTCGTTCAAATCGAACATTCTGTCTTTCACATCGGTTACTTTAATGAACCAGGAATCGAGTGGATAATATAAAAGTGGCTCATCCGTTCTCCAGCTGTGCGGATAGCTGTGAACATATTTCTCAACCTTGAAGGCTTTATTTTCTTTTCTTAGTTTAAGTGCAATTCTTTCATCTACAGACAGATAAACTTTTAAATCAGCAATAATCGATTTTAAATTTTCTTTCTGGATATTGAATTCTGTTGCCTTTTCTGCCTCATTAAGATATTCAGACTTCACGTATTCATTTGCGAATCCGTAAGTTTCGTCTTTCACAACAGATAAGAATCGACCTTGCAAATCTACCAGAGGAACAGGATTTCCATTGTCATCCAAAACCAACATCGGCGGAACTTCCGGCGATGCTTCTTTTGCCACTTTCGCATCATCGGCACCGAAAGTCGGAGCCGTATGTACGATTCCTGTTCCGTCCTCCGTTGTCACAAAATCTCCGGCAATCACCCGGAAGGCATTCTCAGGATTTTGGTAAGGTGTAGCGTAATCTAAAAGTTGCTCATATTTAATTCCAACCAAATCAGCACCTTTGAATTCGGCTAAAATCTGATAAGGAATGGTTTTGCTTTCTGAAGTATAATTGGCGAAATCTTCTTCCGTTCCTTCCACGAATTTCTTACCGAATTGTTTTCCAACTAAAGGTTTTGCTAAAACAATATTAATCGGTTCAAATGTATATTGATTGAAAGTCTTAACTAAAACATAATCGATTTTTGGACCAACCGTCAAAGCCGTGTTGGAAGGCAAAGTCCACGGCGTCGTCGTCCAGGCTAAGATGTGAACATCACCGAAACCTTGTAAAAATGAAGGCAAAGTCTCCGGTAAAGTCTTGAATTGTGCCACAACTGTAGTGTCGGTCACATCACGGTAAGCTCCCGGCTGATTCACTTCGTGTGAAGATAATCCCGTTCCCGCTTTCGGAGAATAAGGCTGGATGGTGTAGCCTTTATAAATCAGACCTTTGTTGTAGATTTGCTTCAAAAGCCACCAAACCGATTCCATATATTTTGGTTTATAGGTAATGTACGGATTTTCCATATCTACCCAATAGCCAATTTTCTCGGTCATATCATTCCAGACATCGGTGTAGCGCATCACGGCATTTCGACAAGCTTCGTTGTATTCTTCAATGCTGATTTTTTTGCCAATGTCTTCTTTGGTAATTCCCAATTCTTTCTCAACGCCCAGTTCCACAGGAAGTCCGTGTGTATCCCAACCTGCTTTTCTGAAAACTTGTTTCCCGTTTTGGGTCTGGTATCTGCAGAAAATATCCTTAATCGCTCTTGCCATAACGTGGTGAATTCCCGGCATTCCGTTGGCGGAAGGCGGTCCTTCATAAAAAACAAATTCCGGTTGTCCTTGGCGGATTTCCACGGATTTTTTGAAAGTGTCATTGTTTTTCCAGAATTCTGCAATGGTTTTGGCAGTTTCGGTAAGATTCAGGTTTTTGTATTCTGCGAACTTATTCATTATCAACGTCTAAAAATCGTGTTCTTTATTTATTAAGTCTGCGAATTTAGTGAAAAAAGTAGATATTTATAGCCATAAGTCCTGTAATTTTACGCTAAAACTCAACAATATATATAAGGTATAGACATTAGAAATCAGTTTTGCAGAATTTGATAATAAAAAAACTCCTACTTTTGCAAAAATTTTTCTAGGATGCCAAAAAATTTAGTCATCGTCGAGTCTCCGGCAAAAGCAAAAACGATTCAGAAATATTTAGGTAAGGATTACGAGGTCAAATCCAGCTTTGGACATATCCGTGATCTGCCTAAAAAAGGGATGGGAATTGATCTTTCCAATTTCACACCCGACTATGAAGTTTCTGCCGATAAAAAGAAACTCGTGACCGAACTGAAGGCCGCTGTAAAGAAATCAGAAATGGTTTGGCTGGCGTCCGATGAAGACCGCGAAGGTGAAGCAATTGCGTGGCATCTTGCTGAAGAATTAAAATTGAAGCCGGAAAACCGAAAAAGAATTGTCTTCCACGAGATTACAAAAAATGCCATTCTAAAAGCGATTGAAAATCCGAGAGATATTGATCAGAATTTGGTAAACGCTCAACAGGCGAGGAGAGTTCTGGACAGGATCGTTGGTTTCGAGATGTCACCGGTTCTCTGGAAAAAAGTGAAGACAGGATTGTCTGCGGGCAGAGTGCAGTCGGTGGCAGTAAGATTGATTGTAGAAAGAGAAAAAGAAATCCGTGAGTTTGTACCAAAACCAAGCTTCAAAGTAGAAGGAGTTTTTCTAAATGATGGAAAGCAGGAAATCGCGGGCAAACTGAAAAAAGATTTCGAAAAGGAATCAGATGCGGAGACTTTTCTGGAGCAATCCAAATCCACAGAATTTAAAGTTCTGAATGTGGAAACCAAGCCTGGAACAAGAACCGCTTCGGCTCCGTTTACAACATCTACATTGCAACAGGAAGCGTCTTCCAGATTAGGATATAATGTAACCACTACAATGCGACTGGCACAACGACTTTATGAGGAAGGATTCATCACCTATATGAGAACGGATTCCGTGAATCTTTCTCAGGAAGCGATCAATGGAGCTAAAGCACAGATCCTTTCAGAATATGGCGAAAATTATTCTAAACCAAGAAATTATACCACAAAATCTTCTATTGCACAGGAAGCGCATGAGGCCATCCGTCCGACAGATTTCTCCGTGAAAACCGTTGGTGATGCACAGCTGAACAAGCTGTATCAATTGATCTACAGAAGAACGCTGGCGTCCCAGATGGAGAATGCCAAAATCGAGAAAACGGTAATCGAGATCGGGAATCCGAAATTGTCTCAGCATTTAGAAGCGCAGGGGGAAGTGATTATTTTCGATGGTTTCCTGAAAGCTTACGGCATCGTCAAAACAGAAGATGATGACGATGAAAGCAACGAAAAGCTGTTGCCAAAAGTAAAAGTGGGAGAAATCCTTGACTATAAAACCATCACCGCAACAGAAAAATTCACAAGACCTTCTGCGAGATTCACCGAAGCTGGATTGGTGAAGAAGCTGGAAGAACTGGGAATCGGACGTCCATCTACTTATGCACCCACGATCCAGACGATCCAGAACCGTGAGTATGTGGATAAAAGAGAAATAGAACCGCAGACGAGAGAGATCGTTAAGATGACATTGGGCAAATCCGGTGTGAAGAAAGAAGTTCTCGAAGAGAAGTTTGGCGGTGATAAAAATAAATTCGTTCCAACCGATATTGGTGAAGTGGTGAATGACTTCTTAACCGATAATTTTGCTGAGATCCTGGACTATGGTTTCACTGCAAGAGTGGAAGAAGGCTTTGACGAGATTGCCAACGGTGACCAGAAGTGGAAAGAAATGATGACGGATTTCTACTCTAAGTTTCACCCGAGAATTGAAGATGTGGAAGAAAATGCAGATAGGGCAACCGGCGAAAGAATCCTGGGTGTAGATCCGAAAAGCGGTAAGAATATACA